>CAYSUX010000195.1:0-5768 GCA_964434315.1 uncultured archaeon | reverse complement strand
CGGGGGGGGGGGGGTCTGGGGGGGGCCGGGGGGGCCTCGCCGGGGGGGGGCCGACCAGGAGTGGGCTCAATTGAGTAGCCGGGTGGGGATGAGGACCGGGGGTTTCGCGATCCGCATGAAGGCCAACCTGGGTTTGTTGGGTAACCTGTGGCGAGTATTCCTGTTGATGAATAGCCGGGGTCTTGAGTATGTCATGGTTATCAAGCACTTCACTCCTTTTCATCTTATACTCTTGGGTTACAATCCCCTATCTTTCTATTACAACCCATTCACTGGTTCACAAACGATGACCGGGAAAGGATGGTTGGAACGGCGGAATCCTTCCAGTCTGCAGGGCCCGGCTTCCACAGCCCTTTATAGCCTCGACGACCGCTGGCCCAGGCGATACACATGCACGAGTATTCAATGGCCCAGAACGTGTTCGAATCGGCCCTGGCCCAGGTGGAAAAGCACAATGCCCTGCGCGCGATAAAGCTCAAGCTGGAGGTGGGAGAGCTCTCGTTCGTGGGCAACGACCCCCTGCGCCATTCGTTCGAGATGATCGCCCCGGACACGCCGCTGGAAGGGTGCGAGCTGGAGATCGTCCGGGTGCCGGCCACCATCGGCTGCAAGGCCTGTGGCTACGAAGGGCCGGTGGAGCTGCCTGAAGGCGCAGAAGAGGACCACCACAACCTGCCCCCGCTCCAGTGCCCCAAGTGCGGCAAGCTGCCAGAGGTCACCGGCGGCTCGGGCGTGGTCATCAGGGACATGGAGCTGGAGCTGGAAGAGTAGGATGTTCACGTCGGTACTCCGGGCTGTTCGCAGGCTTTCCAACAGGCGGGAGGCGCGGGTTGAACCAGGTCCGACGGCAAGGCAAGCCACCCAGGAGGTTGGGCCTTGAGCGAGGAGTCGAGACACCGCATACGGGTGGTCATCCATGGGGCGGTCCAGGGGGTTGGCTTTCGCCCCTTTGTATACCGGTTGGCCACCGACATGGGCCTTGTGGGTTGGGTCATCAACGACTCTTCCGGGGTCCAGATAGAGGTGGAAGGAAGTGCTGAAAGGCTGCGTGAGTTCCAGGTCCGACTGGAGGCCGACAGGCCGCCATTGGCCGTGATCCTCAGCCTCGAGTCCTCATGGCTCGACCCAGTTGGCTTCGGTAAGTTCAGGATCGAGCAGAGCGCGGGCGAAGGTGTTCCGACCGTGCTGGTCCTGCCCGATGTGGCCACCTGCCCGGATTGCCATACCGATATCTTCGAGACCGGGAACCGGCGTCATGGTTATCCCTTCACCAACTGCACCAATTGTGGCCCTCGCTATTCCATCATCCGGGGTCTGCCCTACGACCGACCCATGACCACCATGGCCGGGTTCGAGCTGTGCCGGGTTTGCGACGATGAGTATAAGAACCCGAACGACCGCCGATTCCATGCCCAACCCAACGCCTGCAAGGTTTGCGGGCCCCGGGTGGAGCTGTGGGATGAACAGGGCCGGACCATTGAGCGAGGAGGGGTCGCCATCTGGCAGGCGGCCGAAGCCCTGCGTCATGGAATGATCATCGCCCTCAAGGGTCTGGGAGGCTACCAACTGGTGGTGGACGCCGATAACGAGGAGGCCGTGGCACGGCTTCGCAAACGCAAACACCGTGAGGAAAAACCCCTGGCGTTGATGTTCTTTGATCTGAACGCGATCAAGAAGGCCTGTCATGTGACAGAGGCCGAGGCCAGGCTGCTTGGATCACCCGAGAGCCCCATTGTATTGTTGCGCCGCCGACTTGCCACGGATCTGGCCCCCAACGTGGCTCCCGGTAACCCCTGCCTGGGGGTCATGCTGCCCTATACCCCGCTGCACCATCTGCTCCTGGCCAGGCTCGATTCCCCGGTGGTGGCCACCTCGGGCAATCTCTCGGAAGAGCCCATGGCCATCGATGAACAGGAGGCCCTGGAGCGGTTGAAGGGGATAGCCGACCTGTTCCTGGTCCATAACCGCCCCATCCTGCGTCATGTGGACGACTCCATCGTGCGACTGGTCAACCATCGGGAACTGGTGTTGCGCCGGGCCCGGGGCTACGCCCCCCTGCCCATCACCTTCAGCCCCGGCCATCTGGCCGACAGACTGGCCAAAACCGAGGTCCTGGCCGTGGGCGCCCATCTGAAGAACAGTGTGGCCCTGGCCACCAAAGGCCGGATATTCCTGTCCCAGCACATCGGCGACCTGGCCACCGCCGAGGCCTACAATGCCTTCCAACGGGTTATCGCCGACCTGAGCCGCCTGCTGGAGTTCAAGCCCGATACGGTGGCCTGTGACCTGCACCCCGATTACCTTTGCACCCGCTTTGCCGAGGAGTTGGTTGCAAAACAGGGATTGCCTCTGGTAAGGGTCCAGCACCATGAAGCCCATATCGCCGCGGCCATGGCCGAGAACGATCTGACCGGTCCGGTACTGGGAGTAGCCTGGGACGGCACCGGCTATGGCCGTGATGGCACGGTGTGGGGCGGTGAGTTCTTTGTGGGTGACTATTCGGGATTCGAGCGGATAGGCCACCTGCGGCCCTTCAGGTTGCCCGGTGGCGATATAGCGGCCAAAGAACCCCGGCGTTCGGCCCTGGCCCTGCTCCATGAGATGGGTTTGGAGCCGGATACCAAGGCTCTGGACCTGGTCCTGGCCCTGGCCCCTTCCGAAATGCAGACCCTCACCACCATGCTGGACAGGGGCTACAACGCCCCGGTGACCTCCAGCGCCGGGCGGCTTTTCGACGGAGTCTCGGCCCTGCTGGGGCTCAGACAGAAGAACGCCTTCGAAGGCCAGGCAGCCATGGCTCTGGAGTTCGCCCTGCCCGCCCCAGCAAAAGCCGCCGCCGAGCCGCCCTACGCCATGCCCCTTGGCCGCCCGACAGGCCCCGCCCGCCACGGCGGCGCTGGGGACCCCTCCGGCTTGGCCCTCGACTGGGGCCCCATGGTGGAGGGCGTGCTGGCCGACAAGGCCAGGGGCGTCGCCCCGTCCAAAATCTCGGCCCGGTTTCACAACGGTCTGGCCGAGGGCATCGTCGCCGCAGCCCGCCAGGCGGGGCAGAGCCGAGTAGTCCTGTCGGGCGGCTGCTTCCAGAATGTTTACCTGACCGAGCGAACCACGGCCCGCCTGGCCGAGGAGGACTTCGCAGTCTACACCCACCAGCGGGTGCCGCCCAACGACGGCGGTATCGCCCTGGGGCAGGCGGTGATGGCTGCGTTCAAATCGTGAAGCGATTTGGACCAGCGCAGGACACTGAAAGTGGCCGTGGCCGCGAGCAGTGAGTGAAACGAGCTGCTGCGGTAGAGGACACCGGAGGTGGCCGACCCGGTGTTCAAATCGTGAAGCGATTTGGACCAGCGCAGGCCGTTTGCGCGCACTTCACGCGCACACGGACGAAAACAGCTATGCTGGTCTCGACCACCGGAGGTAGCCGTGGCCGCGAGCAGTGAGTGGAACGAGCTGCTGCGATAGAGGACACAAAAGGTGACCGTGGCCTCGATTGGCTCCCGGTCCGTCAAAATCAATTAGGGTTAGTATTAAAACCGGTGGCGAGAGTTCGGGTATGGTGCGCTCCCCCATGTATTCGATTCCCAATCCTGTTCATCCGGGCCAACCGGAGGCGAGCTGAATGTGTCTGGCAGTACCCGGCAAGGTCATCTCTATCGACGAGGATACGCCTCCCGAGACCCGCATGGCCAAGGTCAGCTTCGGAGGCGTCCTGAAGGATGTCTGTGTCGCCGCCGTGCCCGAGGCTAAGGTCGATGATTATCTGATCGTCCATGTGGGCTTTGCCTTGCAGATAATGGATGAGGAGGAGGCCAATGAAGTCTTCAGCTATCTGAAAGAGCTCGGTGAGCTGGAAGAGGCCATAGCGGCAGAGGCCGGCACCGGGGGCGGGCCATGAGGGCCGCCGAGCCTGCCGCAGGGGTTTTCGTGGGGCTCTTTGGCCGAGGCGGCGTCGATGTAGCTGGGCGACAAAATTTTGTTTTTAGATACAGATTAACACAGATTTCACGGATTAAGAAAATCTGTGTAATCTGTGAAATCTGTGTCGGAAATCCATTGATTTTGAAGAGGAGGCAGGCCGCATGAAATACCTCGAGGAGTATCGCGATCCCGAAAAGGCCAGGGAGTACAGTGAGGCCCTGCACAGGATCACCACCCGGCCCTGGACCCTCATGGAGGTCTGCGGGGGTCAGACCCACTCCCTGATGCGCTACGGGATACAAGAGCTGTTACCCGAACAGGTCACCCTGCTTCACGGTCCCGGATGTCCGGTCTGTGTCACACCCCTGGAGCTCATCGACGCCGCCATCGATATCGCCTCCCGGCCCGAGGTCATCTTCACCACCTTCGGTGACATGCTGAGGGTCCCGGGCTCGAAGAAGGACCTCTTCACCGTCAAGTCGGAGGGAGGGGATGTTCGCACCCTCTACTCACCTCTGGAGGCCGTCAAAGTGGCCCGGGAGAACCCGGACCGGCAGGTGGTCTTCTTTGCTGTGGGCTTCGAGACAACTGCGCCCGCCAACGCCATGGCGGTCTGGCAGGCCAAAGAGCAGAAGCTGGAGAACTTCTCCCTGCTGGTCAGTCATGTCCTGGTCCCTCCGGCTTTGGAGGTATTGCTATCCTCACCCGAGTGCAAGGTCCAGTGCTTCCTGGCCGCCGGTCATGTCTGCACGGTGATGGGCTACAACGAGTACAAACCCATTGCCGACAAATACCGCGTGCCCATCGTGGTCACAGGGTTCGAGCCACTCGATCTGCTGCAAGGCATCCTGATGAGCGTCAAACAGCTCGAGGAAGGGCGCGCCGAGGTCGAGAACCAGTATGCCAGGGCGGTCAGGGCCGAGGGCAATCCCCGGGCCCGGGAACTGATATCCAGGGTCTTCACAGTGGTGGACCGCAAGTGGCGAGGCATCGGCAAGATCGAGAGATCGGGCCTGGGCCTGGCTCCCGATTACGCCGGTTTCGATGCCACGGTTCGCTTCGGATTGACCGATATCGAGGTGCCCGAGCCTCCCGAGTGCAAGAGTGGCCTGGTGCTCCAGGGTCTGCTGAAACCCCCCGATTGCCCCGCCTTTGGCAAAAAATGCACGCCCGAGAACCCCCTGGGCGCTACCATGGTATCGGCCGAGGGGGCCTGCGCCGCCTACTACAGATACCGGAGAGTCGAGGAGGAGGTCGGACGATGAGCGAGGAAGAGAATACCATAGATGGGATCGCCTGCCCGTTGCCGATATCCCGGTACGACAAGGTCCAGTTGGCCCACGGCGGCGGTGGTAGGTTGATGAACGACCTCATCGAGGAGTTCCTGAGGCCCGCCTTCGCTCCGGCCGATCCCACCGATCTCGGGCTGTCCAATACCCATGACGGAGCGGTGCTGGATCTGAAGGCCCTGGGACTGACCGGCGAAGGTTCCGGAAGCAAGCCAGTTGGCAAGCTGGCATTCTCCACCGATTCCTATGTGGTCCATCCGCTCTTCTTTCCCGGTGGCTCCATCGGTGAGCTGGCCATCAACGGGACCGCCAACGACATCGCCATGTGCGGCGCCCGGCCGTTGTACCTGAGCCTGGGTCTGATCCTGGAGGAGGGTTTGCCCATGGAGACCCTCAGGCGAGTGGTGGAGGCCACCGCCCGGGCAGCCATCGAAGCGAACGTCACCATCATCACCGGGGACACCAAGGTCGTGGACCGGGGCAAGGGTGACGGGGTCTACATCAACACCACCGGGGTGGGAGTGGTCGAGCATGACCTGACCATCCATCCCACGTCGGTTC
>CAYSUX010000194.1:0-5841 GCA_964434315.1 uncultured archaeon | reverse complement strand
CAGTTTCTTATGGACCGGATGGATCAGTTGAAGCCCCTGATGACCAAACCCCTGGATCTGAAGGTGACCTATCACGATCCCTGCTACCTCGGTCGTCGTAACGACATTTACGACATACCTCGTGAACTTATCAAGAGCATCCCCGGGGTCGAAATGGTCGAGATGGAACGTAACCGTGAGAACGCACTCTGTTGCGGCGGTGGTGGCGGCGGTGTCTGGCTGGACAGCTTCATCTGGGAGAACACCGATGTACCCCTGCCCGAACAGAGGGTCAAGGAGGCTGCCCGGACCGGAGCCGATGTGATGGTCGTGGCATGTCCCATCGAGGTATCGCGGTTCGAGGACTCCATCAAGACCGCCGGTCTCGAGGGGAAGCTGGCGGTAAAGGAGATAACGGAGCTGATCGCAAGCTCTATGGACTTTTCGAAAGGTGAATGAAATGGATATTCTCGTACTTATGCGACAAGTACCCGACGTAGTCGAGGAGCTGGTCATATCCGATGAAGGCAAAGGTCTGGATCCTGATGAAGTGATGTACATTCCCAGTGAACTGGACGAACATGCCCTGGAGCAGGCCCTGATCCTGAAGGAGAAACACGGTGGCAAGATCATCGTTATCTCGGTCGGCGGTGATGAAGCCAAGGACGCCCTCGCTTCCGCCATGGCCAAAGGCGCCGATGAGGCGGTCTACGTCGAGGCGGAGATGGAAGGTCAGGGCGACAACCACAAGCTCGCCTCCCATCTAACAGGGATCATCAAGGAACGAACGTTCGATATGCTCTTTACCGGTGTTCAGGCCGTGGATGACCTGGACGGTAATCTGGGAGGACTCCTGGCCATGCACCTGGCAATGCCCTATGTGGGCGGCCTGGCCAACGTCGAGGTCGACCCGGGCCGTCAGGTATCGATCGTGGAGAAGGAGTATCCCGGCAGTATCCTGGCCAAGATGGAGGTCTCCTTCCCATCCGTTCTGGGCATCCAATCGGCGGAGCAGCCGCCTCGCTATGTACCTGTGAGCAAGGTCATGCAGACCAAGAAGGCCATGCAGGTGGAAGAGGTGGCCATGGTTCTGCCCGATATCTCGGGACTGGCCATCAAAGAAATGATCCTTCCCGAGCCTGCCGAGCGGGCCGAGATGTTCGAGGGTGACGGTGATGAGATCGCGGAAAAGATCGCGAAGATACTTCAGGAGCGTGGTTTGATATGAGCTCATCCGATATTCTTGTAATTGTGGAGCACCGACAGGGTCAGGTGGCCGAGATCACCTACGAGATGGTGGCCTGCGCTCGCAAGTTAGCGACTGGCCTATCGGGATCCGTGACCGCCTTACTGCTTACCAACAGCCCCGACACGTTCAAGGGCCTTGATATGAACGTTGACAAATTGATGATAGTCGAGAATGAGAATCTGGGTGAGTTCAATCCAGAGGCCTACCACAAGGTTCTGACCCCACTGATCCTTGAGACGAATCCACGTCTGCTCATCCTGGGCAACACCAGCATGGGCATGGATCTGGCCGGTTCCCTTTCGCTGGCCTGCAAAGCCATGATCGTCGGTAACTGCACAGGCCTGGAAACGGCCGATGGCGATGTCAACGCCACCAGCCAGTTGTACGGCGGCAAGGTCGTGGCCAATAGCAAATTCACCTCCGAGATCGGCATTGCGTTGCTGATGCCGGGTCACTATGCCCAGGAGGAGGGTCAGACCGGGACACCGGCCGTGGAGGTTCGCGCCCCCGTCCAGCCGATAAGCGAACTGAAGGTGGCTTTCAAGGAATATATCGAGCCCGAGGTCACCGATGTGGACATTACCAAGGTCCCGGTCCTCATCGGCGCCGGCAGAGGTGTCGATGGCGAGGAGAACATGGAAGAGCTGGAAGAGCTGGCCGAGGCCCTTGGCGGAGCTATCTGCGCCTCCCGTCCGGTCGTGGATCAGGGATGGATCGACCGAACCCGTCAAGTGGGCCGCTCGGGCATGATCGTCAAACCCCGGTTCTATTTGGCCCTGGGTATTTCCGGTGCCCCCGAGCATGTGGAGGGCATGAAGGACTCGGAACTCATAATCGCCGTCAACACCGATGAGACCGCGCCCATTTTCGATTACGCCCACTATGGCACCACTGAAGATCTCTTCGATATTGTCGAACCCCTTACCGAGAAGATCAACGAGCTGCGAGGTTAGCGGATGACTGAGGAGGGCCCAGATATTGGCCGGGAGGCCTTCGACACCTTCCCGGAATGGATGCATTACGCGTTCTACGCTATCTCCACCCTGGCTCTGATCATCTGCCTGTATGGTATCTGGCTCCATGGCAGGCGCTACCTGAAGGCCCGACGTAACATCGGCCGTCTTGATTTCAGAAGCCTCCCCATGGATATATACCAGGCCTTGAAGAAGATCACTTGGACCCGTTCCCGGATCTGGCGCAATGATCGTTTTGCCGGGATCGCCCACGACTTCGTCCTCTGGGGTTTCATCGCCCTGACCATCGGGACCATCATAATGACCCTGGAAGAGGACGTTGCCGAGCTGATTTTCGGTAAACATTTCCTTAAAGGGACCTTCTATCTGGTTTACTCCTTCCTCCTCGACATCCTCGGCATAGCCTTCATCGTGGGCATGTGTATGATGTACTACCGGCGAATGAACGACCGGACCCCGCGACTGGATTATAGCAAGGATGATCGTACAGACGGCGAAGAGGCGTCGGTCGAACGGTTCCTGATGGACGACAAGCTCTTTCTGGTGCTCCTCGTCCTGGCCGGATTCACCGGGTTCATCGCCGAGGGCTTCCGGATTCGCATGGATGGCACTTCCTTCAGCGAAGAATGGTCCCCCATAGGCATCGGCCTGGCCAATCTCCTTCTGGTCCTGGGAGTCGACAGCGGTCTTGCCCAATCGTGTTATCCGGCCATCTGGTGGATACATGCCCTGGGTGCCCTGGCGTTCGTTGCCTACATTCCCTACTCCAAGGCCATGCACATGCTGGCCGGCTTCGGCAGCCTGGTATTCGCCGACGAAAAGGCCGGTAAGCGGCTAGAACCTTCGGCCACCGAGGAGTCTTCCGGATTTACCCGGCTTTCGGATTTCACCTGGATCCAGTTGATCCAGTTGGATGGTTGTGTCCGATGTGGTCGATGCCACGACAGTTGTCCGGCCCAGGCCAGCGGGTTGCCATTGTCGCCCCGGGGACTCATCCAGAACCTCAAGACCTTCACCGAGGGTCTGAACCCGTCAGGCGACTCCGAGGCCGAACCCATCACAGGCAATGGCCTGTCCCCAACGACCCTCTGGTCCTGTACCTCTTGCATGGCCTGTATGGACGCCTGTCCGTTGCAGATCGAGCATATCCCCTTCATCGTCGAGATGCGCCGCTATCTGGTCAACCAGGGTGAACTCGACGGCGGGGTCCAGACCGCCCTGGAGGCCCTGGGTCGCTATGGCAACTCGTTCAAGCGTCCGGCCAAGGCCCGGGCCAAGTGGGCCAAGAAGGCCGATCCGGCCGTCAAAGACGCCCGCAAGGGCCGGGTGGAGTATCTCTGGTACCTGGGCGACTACGCCTCTTACGACAAACGATGCCTGGATGTGACCAAGCTCACCGCCGGAGTCTTTGCCACTCTGGATGTGGACTTCGGGACCCTTTACGAAGGAGAGAAGAACTCGGGCAACGATGCTCGCCGAATCGGCGAGGAGGGCCTCTACCAGATGCTTTCGGAACAGAACATCGAGTCCCTCAAGTCAGCCGATTACCAGGATCTAGTAACCACGGATCCCCATACCTATCATACCCTCAAGCACGAGTATCCGGCCCTCAACGGCGGTCGGATTCTCCATTCCACCGAACTTCTGGCCGAGCTTTTAGAGTCAGGCAAGTTGAAGTTCACCAAGCAGCTCAATGGTCGGATAACCTACCACGACCCTTGCTATCTGGGACGTTACAACGAGGTCTACGAGGCCCCGCGAAAACTTCTGGAGGCCACGGGGGTGGAGCTGGTCGAGATGGAGCGTTGCCGGTCCAACAGCTACTGCTGTGGTGCCGGCGGTGGCCGCATCTGGATGGAGGAACTGGAGGGGGAGACCGAACGACCCGCCGAAAGTCGGGTAAAGGAGGCCGCCGGCCTCAAGGGTGTGGATACCCTTGTTGTTGCGTGCCCCAAGGACTATGTCATGTTCCAGGACGCGGTCAAGACCGCTGGCCTGGAGGACAGCCTCCAGATCAAAGACATAGTTGAATTATTGGAGGAGGCCATATGACCGAACAGGAACCAAAAATAGGTGTATATGTTTGTGACTGCGGCACGAATATCGCGGGCGTCGTTGACGTTCCCGCGGTGGTTGAGTGCGCCAAAGGGCTCGCTGGAGTAGCGGTGGCCAGGGAGTACAAGTACATGTGCTCCAGCCCCGGTCAGGATCTGATCAAGGATGACATTCGCGATCTGGGTCTTGACCGAGTGGTTGTGGCTTCCTGTTCACCCCATCTGCATGAAAATACGTTCCGGACAGCCGTCGAGCAAGTCGGTGGAAATCCGTTCATGGTCCACATGGTGAATATCCGGGAGCAGGTATCATGGGTTACCGAAGATCCGGTTGAAGCGACCGCGAAGGCCAAATCCCTCGTGAAGGCGGGAGTTGCCAGAGTGGCCCACCATGAACCCCTGGACCGTCGTAAGGTTTCGGTCAGGGATGAGATACTGGTCCTGGGAGCTGGTATTGCCGGTATCCAGGCCGCCTTGACGGCAGCCGAGGCGGGTCGCCAGGTCTACCTCGTGGAACGGGAACCGACCATCGGGGGCCATATGGCCAAGTTCGACAAGACCTTCCCGACCCTTGACTGCTCGGCGTGTATCCTGACCCCCAAGATGACCTCGGTCGGTAGCCATCCCAACATAAATCTCATGAGCTACTCCGAGGTCACCGAGATCGAGGGTTACACCGGCAATTACAAGGTGACCATCAAGCATAAGCCCCGGTACATCGACGAGGATGCCTGCATCGGTTGTTTCGAATGTATCGAGAAATGTGTATTCAAGGAGCCCAAGTTCCCCAGTGAGTTCGATGAGGGTATCGGCAAACGCAAACCGGTCTACATACCATTCCCTCAGGCGGTACCGCAACTGGTCACCTTCGATCCCGAGACCTGTCTTGAGCTCAAGATCGGCAAGTGCAAGAAGACCTGCGTTGACGCTTGCGGGGATCGCAACGCCATCGATTTCGAGCAGAAGGAGAAGTTCGCGGAGGTCGAAGTGGGAGCCATTATCGTCACCACCGGCTTCAAAGTATTCGACGCCGCTCGCCATACCAATTACGGCTACGGCAAGTATCCCGATGTATACACAGGACTGGAGCTCGAGAGGCTTCTCTCTTCCAGCGGACCCACCGGTGGTGAGCTGCAGTTGAAGAACGGAGAAGTTCCCAAGAGCGTCGGCATAATCCACTGTGTAGGCTCCCGGGACGAGAACTTCAATGTACATTGTTCCAAGGTCTGTTGCATGTACTCCCTGAAGTATGCTCATCTTCTGAAGGAACGCTCGGAGGCCGAGGTGTACGAATTCTATATCGATATGCGCACCCCGGGTAAATCCTACGAGGAGTTCTATCTGCGGATAATGGACGAGGGCACCCACATGACCCGGGGGAAGGTGGCCAAGGTCACCGATATTGCCGAGACCCCCGAGGAAGAGGGCAAGTTGGTCATTGTCGGAGAGGACACCCTCATGGGTCTGGTCCGCAGAACTCCGGTGGACATGGTGATCCTGAGCACCGGCCTGGAAGGCAGGCCGGACAAGGATGAGGTTCGCCGCATGTTCAACATGGCCTGCTCGACCGAGGGCTTTTTCATGG
>CAYSUX010000193.1:0-5847 GCA_964434315.1 uncultured archaeon | reverse complement strand
CCACCAGCTCGGCCGTCGTGGTCACCGCCGGCTCCACCGGCACCGATGTGGCCGATGATCTCAAGCTGGGTCTGATCGATGGTGGCTTGGAGTCCGGTCGGGACCGGATAATCAGGGGCAGCCCCACCAACGATGTCACGTCCGGGATCGAGATCGTGACCGGGGCTACCTCGTCCTGCTCCTTTGTCGACGTTTCAGATGACGATGAATATGACTCTGGTGAAGATATCTACGAGGAGCAGACCGCCGGCGCCGGGACCTATTCCACCGGTACGGACACCCTGATCTATGACGGCGGCACCACCAACGTACTGGCCGGCTCCGCGGCGGTATCCATCGATGATGACGACAATATAATGTTCCGCGATACCGACCATGACGGAGCCTACGACTGGGGTGTCGGGACCTATGAACCACTATTGTACACCGGCACCGCCGATATCGAGACCGGGGGGTTGTTGACCTCGGGTGTGACGGTCCTGGCCCGTTACGGGGGTGACTGGCCCATGCTCACCGATCTGGACCTGTGGCGACTTGAGACCCATTTCAACGGCGCCAACAACCATGACTACTACTTCATCGACCATGACAACGACGACCGGTATGACGACGGCGAGGCCATCATAGACCAGATCGGCAGTACCAGTACGACCAGCCTCGATAGCGGGGACTTCGTTGTCCATCAGGGTCTGGCCAACCTCATCGAGCTTCCGGTGGTCATCAGCAACCTCGACCTGGAGAATTGCGGCCCTTCCCTTGGCTGTGATCTCAACCGTGAGCCGGTTATAATCCGGAAATCGACCTGGAAGTTCATGGTCCCGGCCAACAGCGACCTTGGAGTACCCCTGGAGGTTCGTATCACCATCGCCCTTGAGGATGCCGCCACCACCTGTTTCTTCATGATCTATGGTGATATACGCCCGGTGAACGTCTAGGCGATCGCTTCAACGCCTCTGCCCCGGTCACCATAGCCCAAGTGTCGGATTCCCTGTAGGTGGGATGGGATGGTTGAATGGCCCATTGCCCGGGATCAGGCAAAGATGGCTTTCATGGCGGGGTTGAATGGCCCATTGCTCGGGATCAGGCAAAGATGGCTTTCATGGCGGGCTGTACGGTTCTATTATATTGTATATAGGGCACATCTCTGCGATCGGGAGTGAAAAACCGGCTGTTCCATCATCTTTCCGGCTCACTGCCTTCGGATATCCTCTGCCGCCTCCCGGGGTTGGGCCAGTGTGCATATTTTTGTCAGTGAAGGGGTGGCGTTTTGTCACTGTTATTTAAGCGTTGTGTCACAAAACTTCACCTTCTTTTAATATTGATTCGGACATCGAAACAACTACGTTCCAGTGAAGCCTAATCCTACAGGCACTATAACCAGAGCCATAGGGCTGCCCGTTTCCAACTAGTACATAAAGCTTGTGCCAGGTAACTTCTCAGGATACATATACCGTGGCGACAAAACATCAATCCTCCGAACATGGAGGAACACGCCAATGGGACAATTTTTCGAACGCAAGATGGAGATATTCGGTCGGCGCTTCCCGGCCTGGCTCATGGTCGCCGCACTCGCGGTGGTCGGGGCCGGCGCGGCAACGGGGATCGTGCTGGCTGACTCCATAACCGGGACCACCACGGTAGCCGTATCACAGGCCGTGCTGGTCTCCGAGCCACCGATAATCGGTGGCGACGCCGATGAGGGCCTGGGAACCGTCAGAGACGACGGCGCTTCCTTCGCCGCTCACTTTGAAGCTAACAACGGCGACATCGTGACCATCTTCATACCTCTTAAGAATGAAGCCGGGCCGACCCAGAACATCGTTGTGGAATATACCATGATGATCCCCACCGGTTTGACGGTATCCATCGCC
Source organism: uncultured archaeon (assembly GCA_964434315.1). GTDB lineage: Archaea > Thermoplasmatota > Poseidoniia > MGIII > CAYLMJ01 > CAYLMJ01. The sequence goes on along the minus strand of CAYSUX010000193.1, from coordinate 3,976 downwards.
GCCGACGGGGTCGGGGTCCATGACGACGTGGTTCGCACCGGTCCTTCGACCTGGATCTTCACACTGGACGGCATAGCCGCGGGCGGGACCCACGGCATCACCATGACCGTTGCCATCGAGGACGCCCAGAAAGCGGGCTTCTACGAGACCCTGGGCACCCTCGTGCCCCGGAATGTTTAGGATGGTTTTTGAATGCAACCCAATTCAAGACCTCGTAAAAGGACCAAAAGGAAGGCCGACAAAGGCAAGATCGACTTCCTGGGTCGCAAGGTACCCACCTGGACATTGCTCATCGCGCTGGCCATCGCCGGCGCCGGTGCCGCCACCGGTATCGTCTTCGCCGACGAGATCCCCGGTGGTGTGACCGTGACCGTGTCTCAGGCCATCCTGGTGGATAAACCTGTGGTCATGGGTGATTTCGATGAAAGTCACACAGCCGTGTCCGATGACTCTACCCGGTTCGAGGCCGGTGTGGAGGTGAACAACGGTGACACCTTCACCGTCATCATCCCGGTCCGCAACGAGGCCAACGGCGACATCGTCGTTGAGATGGACATCATCTACAGCCCCAATGTCGCGGCATACCTGACCTTCGATCTGGATGGTAGTGGCCTCATCGATGATGTGGTCCGCTTCAGTAACTGGACCTGGAAGTTCACGGCCGACGCCGACGCCAACGGCCTCGATGACAACCCTGTCATCGACGGTATCTGCATGGTGATCGCCGTGGCCGACAACGCCCCCACCGGTTTCTACAACATCGAAGGCGTACTTCACCCCGCTGAGGGATTGTAGGTTTATGACCCGTGGGTACGACACAACATTTAATACATCTTAGATGGAAGTATCATCAATATCAACCGGTTCACAAATTGAAGCAGAGCTGATATAATGAGAATTCGACCTGTGACTGTCCAGATAACAACCTCAAGGGTACTGACCGCTCGGTTGGCTGCCGTATTGGGTTGGCCACAGACCAGTATTGGGAGTGTTTGTGACCTGCCTGGTGGGGAATGCCAGGGAAATGGACAGCTCAAGCTGCGCTATCGTGATTCGAACATCATGTTCGGGGTTGAACCTCCGTTCGATACGTCGGGTCGCGGGGTCACATGTGGATGTGACCTGAATTCTATCCCCTTCACCCTCTTTAACCTATCCGATCTGGATCATTTCAGGATGGTTGGGCGGGTGCAAGGTGGCAGCGATACCATGTCGGGATCCACTATGGATTCCTGGATGGTCACAGGACCTGAACAGACCGGCGGTGACGGCGTGACACCGCCTGTCGCTCTGGATAGGGCAGCTTCATCAGCTTCATCAGCTTCATCAACTTCATCAACTTCATCAGCTTCAACCGTTCGTGTCCGGACCCCATCACCAAGGACCCCATCACCGAACTTGATTGAATATACTGGCCACTCCCCCGTTCAAGACCCATCTACACCAAAGGTCAAAGGCGTGTTCGACCTGGTGTATCCCGAGCTTCCCGTCCAGGAGGCCGTTCGGGTCGAGAACGGGGGCCACGGCCCTTTTACCCTGAATCTTATACCCAAGAGGACCATTATACCAAAGAGGAACAACAATGGCATTCAACAGTGAGCAGCTTTCCGGTGACCTGTTGCTGCAGATAGACCGTATGCGGGGTAACCTGCCCCGTGACGAGTTCCTGCGCAGCCTTGTCCGGGACCGCCCCACTGGCTACTACGGCCAGTCACAGGCATATCCCCCGCTGCCCCCTGGCGTGGAGCGCCGGGAGTTCGACGACTTCCGCCATGAGATGCGCTCCATCCTGAAGGATCTTATCGACTATGTGGTACCCAACGAGGCCGAGGCTCCTGTGGCCAGTCCCCCGGAGAAGGGGCGCTTCAGGCGAGCCGTGGCCGCCAAGCTGGGTCGCAAGGAGAAGGTCGAGGACCCTCAGCCAGCCGCGATCGAGACGCCGGCAACACCATCGGAACCCACTGCCACCACCCAAGAATCGGAGAGATCACCTCGCCTGCGTATCTACTACGGCAAACCGGGAACCCCCGGCAGCCGGGTGGAGGAGGTGACCCCGGTCAAGCGCGCGACATCCGACCAGACCCCCACTACCCAGGCCGCCGAAGGAACTGCGCCGGTGGACGACCGACTGGACAAGATAGTCAGTCTGCTGGAGCAGACCATCACCATGAGGGTCGAGGCCGAGAATGGGAAACCGGAGATCGTCGAAACCAGGACCGGGCCGGCCGAGGTCCAACAACCGGCAGAACCGGTCCAATCGGCCCGCGAAGAGCGCCGGGCACCCCGTCGCCGTGTTCGCCTGGATGACGACCACTTCGATGATGACTACGACGATTACGGATATGTATCTCGCCGCCGCCGTTACACCCGGGAGATGGACCGATGGGAGCGACCTCCTGTACGGGAGTCACCTTACGCCACTCCTCCTTACCCACCTGTAGAATCCAATCCCCAGTACTTCCCCATGGTCCGTGACGAGCGGCCCGACAATGTGATCACAGCCACTCTGGATTCCATATCCCGGAACCTGGACCACCTCAATCACAAGCTTACCCACCTGGAGCAAAAACGCCACCTCGATACCCCTCCGGTCCCACCTCTGCCTCCCATCTACCGTTATCTGGACGTACCGACAGAGCATCTGGACCATTCCATGGGATACGCGCCATCGGCCGAGCCAACCTACGAAGAGATGGCCAGGGAAGTGGAGGCGCTCACATCCCTAATCAAGAATGCCCAGGGTGAGGAGCGCCAGACCCTTGGAGCCCAGCTCGGGCGCTCGGTGGCCCAGCGTGACCAGAGGCTCCAGCTCAAGGCCCCCCAGGGAATGGAAGGAACCCAGCAACCCGAGGCCGATCCCTACGGCCAACCGCCCCAACACTCGGCCCAACACCCCCAGGCCCGGCAACCCCAGCCCAACCCCTACGGCCAACACCCCCAACACCCTCAGGCCCGGCAACCCCGGCCCTATCCCGAAGAGGTACAGGAGGCCGACCTGACGGTCCCTCCGCAATTTCCCAATGATATGGAAGCCACCTACCAGAGGGAGCGGGCCGAATACGAGCAAGCCCAGGCTCAGGCCGGGACCGAAGGTCAGCCCATCGAATACCGGGCCGAACAGTTACAACCTGAACCGGCCGAGGCCGCTGCCGAGCCCCAACCGGAGCCGGCCGCCGAGCCTGACGACGGCATCTTCATACCCAGCGCCATGGGCTCGGCCAAGGGCGACCTGGACAAGCTGAAAGCCCAGATGGAATCATTCTCATTCGATCCGGCGGCCGCGACTGCCGCGACTGCCGCGACTCCGGAGGTGATCGAACCTTCGGGGCCGGTGGCCGCCGAGCCCGCGGCCCAGGAGATGCCCGACGACGGCATCTTCATACCCAATGGTATGGGCGGACCCAAGGGCGATCTCAATCGACTAAAGGAGCAGATGGAATCATCATCAGCCGAACCATCTGCTCCTGAGAACCCTCAACCGGCTGATGAGTATCCCGATGATGGTATCATCATGCCCGGCTCCAATGGGAAGCCGGACACCAAGAATAGCTCCAAAAACTCGAACCCGGGTTCCAATGGTAACCCGGGTTCAAACCCGAGGAACCCTGCTCCATACCCCAATGGCAACCCGGGCAACCAGGCCGCTTACCGCCCCAATACCACCGACCAAGTCATTCCCTCCCCTGCGAACAACAACCCCCTCAACGGGAATCCCGGTCATGGTAATCCTCACCTTCGATCCAACCAATTCAATCCCGACCCCGAACCCGGTCCGGAATATTACGATCCTTCCAACCCTTATCCGGTGGTCCCGGCACAGGACCACTCTCCTTCCCCTTCCCCTTCCCTTTCCCCCGAACAGGACCCAAACTACGGGCCCAACCCCTACGCGCCACAGGAATACCCGGTACAGGAGTACTACGAGCCGGTCGATGAGGTGGACGCCCTGGCAGCCTTCGAGGCCCAGATGGCGGGA
>CAYSUX010000192.1:0-5857 GCA_964434315.1 uncultured archaeon | reverse complement strand
GGGCATGGCCACCAACATGGCGCCTCACAACCTCAACGAGGTCGTCGCAGGCCTGCTCAGATTGCTCGAGGAGCCGGATACCGAGTTGCTGACCCTGTGCCAGCTCATCCCGGGTCCCGATTTCCCTACCGGCGGCATCATCTGCGGCATCAACGGCATCCTGTCAGCCTACGCCACCGGGCGGGGCAGTATCAAGGTTCGAGGACGGACCCACTTCGAGGACCGACCCAAGGGCGGCAAACGGATAATCGTCACCGAGATACCCTACAATGTCAACAAGAACCGACTGCTGGAGGACATCTCCAATCTGGTCAAGAACAAGCTGGTGGAGGGTATCGTGGACCTGCGGGACGAGTCCGATCGGCGGGGCATGCGGGTAGTCGTGGACCTGCGCCGTGACGCCGTGGAGGAGGTGGTCCTGAACCATCTGTTCAAACACTCGGCCCTTGAATCCACATTCGCCATCAACAGCGTGGCCCTGGTCGACGGCCGACCAAAGGTCCTCACTCTCAAACAGTTGCTGGAAGCCTATCTCAAGCACCGCCGCGAGATCATCACCCGGCGAACCGAATTCGAGTTACGCAAGGCCCAGGCCAGGCTCCACATCGTCGAGGGTCTCCTCAAGGCCCAGGAGAACATGGACCAGGTCATATCCCTGATACGGGAGTCGGAATCGGTGGAGGCGGCCTCGACTTCGCTCCAGAACGAACTGGAGCTCTCACCATTACAAGCCAAGGCCATTCTGGACATGCGCCTTGCCAAGCTCGCGCGACTGGAGCGACAGGCCCTTCATGACGAGCGGGGCGAGCTGATCATCCACATCGGGAAACTACAGGCCATCCTGGCCGATCCGGCCGAGGTCAACCGGGTCATCAAGGAGGAGCTCGAAGCCCTGGTGGCCAAGTATGGCGATCCCCGGCGAACCGAGATACTGGAGATCGAAGAGGATATCCAGATCGCCGACCTGATTCCCAAGCACGAGGTGGTCATCACCAAGACCGCCGGTGGCTACATCAAGCGGCTGCCTCTGGACACCTACCGGGCCCAGCACAGGGGCGGGGTGGGGTTGCGCGGGGTAAAGACCAAGGACGAGGATTTTGTCGTCGAGGTCTATGTGACCCATAGCCATGATGTGGTACTCTTCTTCTCCAATCTCGGACGCCTGTTCTGGCTTCCCGCCTATCGATTACCCGAGACCGGTCGCCATGCGCGAGGCACGGCCATGGTCAATCTCTTCCCCCAGTTGGAGCCAGGGGAGAATATACTCTGCCTGATACCGGTGGATGAGTTCTCAGAGGATCGCTATCTGGTCTTCGCCACCTCCAGCGGCCAGATCAAGAAGACCGTACTGGCCGACTATCGTCGTTCCCGGCGTCAGGGTCTCAAGGCCGTGGTGCTCAAGGAGGGTCATGAACTCATCGGCGCCAGCATCTCCGACGGAGATGATTTCGTTGTTATCGCGACTGCCAATGGCAAGGCCACCCGCTTCCACGAATCCGAGGTGCGTTCCATGGGTCGAGTGGCGGCCGGAGTGCGAGGCATGAAGCTGAGAGATGGTGACCGGGTTGTCTCGATGGCCCTGGTCAAGGAGGGCGCACGCCTGCTCTCGGTGACCGAGAACGGATTTGGCAAACGCACACCCGTGGAAGCCTATGCCCCCAAACACCGCGGCGGAATGGGCGTCATCACCATCCAGACCAACGAGCGCAACGGCCATGTGGTAGGCGTTTTGCCCATCAAGGGTTCACCCGACCTGATAATATCGACGGGCCAGGGCATGGTCATCCGTACCCCTGTGGAGGATATATCGGAGTCCGGTCGGGCTGCCATGGGTGTTCGGCTCATGCGCCCCAGAGAGGACGACCGCATCGTGGCCGTGGCTCTCTACGCCGGTAACGGAGGCAATGACGATAAAGGGAACGGCGATGGTGAACGCGGTGAGAACGGCGGCGAGGCCACCGAGGGTGAAAAGCAGGTTTCAGGGGAAGAGGGAAAAGAAAAGAAAGAGGAAAACGAGGGGAGTGCAAACAATCTCACGGTCCCCGAGGAAGCCTCCGGCGACAGGCGGGACGATTAATACTCACGAGTATCATACTCTAAAGTATTATGATTTTTATTCCAGTACGATCAATCAAAAAGTTTAATACTCACGAGTATTATACTTACGGGTATGTCCTATGATAGCGACGACGAGCCCTTCCTCGACCGGGAACGGGAGCTGGCCGCTCTCGAAGAGCGTTGGGCCTCGGACCGGTCCGAGTTCTTGGTTGTCTGGGGTCGTCGGCGAGTGGGTAAGACTGCCCTCCTGCGGCGTTTCGCCCAGGGTAAGCGAGCCCTGTTTCTCACCGGCGACAGTCAGCGCGAGGAGGTCTTGCTGGCCCGCTTCAGTCGCCTTTGCGCCAGGGCTTTAAAGACGCCCGGCCTGGGTTTTGCCGACTGGGATGGTTTCCTGGAGTTCGTGGCTTCCGCTGCGCGCGAGGAGCGGCTGGTGCTGGTGCTGGACGAGGTAGGTTATGTCAATCTGGCCAACCCGGCCTTCTATTCGGTGCTCCAGCGCCACTGGGAGGAGGCCTTCCGGGCCACGCGGCTGATGTTGGTTCTCTGCGGCTCGGCAGTCTCGGCCATGGAAAAGGAGGTATTGGGCCACGGCTCACCCCTCTACGGTCGGCGCACCGGGCAACTGGAGGTAAAACCTATGGGATACGCTCAGGCGCGGGTTTTTTTTCCTGGAGTGAAGGAACAGCGGCGGATGGAATTCTATGCCCTGGCCGGCGGTATTCCCGCCTATCTGAACCAACTCGATCCTGGCTTGTCAGTCAAAGAAAATGTCCAACGTGAAATCTTTGACCCCACCGCCTACCTTCACCTCGAACCCCGTTTACTGCTTTTGGAGGAGCTGCGGGAGCCGACAACCTATTTTGCCCTACTGGAGGCGATGGCCGGGGGAGCCCGCCGCTTCTCCGAAATTGCCGACAAGGCCTACCTCACACCCTCCAAACTGCCCAAGTACCTGGGGGTGCTGCAGCAGTTGCGCCTGGTCGAGCGCCACCATCCGGTAACCATGAGGGAAAAAGTCAAACGAGGCAACAGCCGCTACCGGCTCACCGACCCTTTTTTCGAGTTCTGGTTCGACTGTGTGGCCCCCTGGCTGGGTGAGCTGGAGGGGCCCGATTGGACCTTGCCGCTGGCTGAGCTGGAAGCCCGTTGGCCCGCCCACGCCGCCCGTTCCTATGAACGGGTCTGCCGCCAGTTCACAGCCGCTGCCGCCCTCGCCGAGGTCGCCGGGCTGGGCGGGCCCTATGCCCGGGTCGGGGCCTGGTGGTCCCGCACTGAAGAGGTGGACGTGGCGGCCCTGGGCCCCTCGGCCGGCGGCTGGCGTTCCCTGCTACTGGGCGAGTGTAAATGGACCAAAGAACCGGCGGGTCCCGGTGTGCTGGAAGGCCTGGCGGCCAAAGCCCCCATCGTCGAGGGTCGCTACTCGGAGCTGCGCCTGGCCCTCTTCAGCCGGGCCGGCTTCACCGCCGGTTGCCGCCGCGCCGCCAAGGCCCTGGTCGCCGAGGGCGAGGTCCGTGAGACGGGTTTACCCTTGAGGAGTGTGGCATTGTTGACACCGGAGGAAATGAAGACGATGTGGGAGGCTGCCGGTTCGAGAGGAGTTTTATAATACGGATATAATCGAGAATCAGTGAGGTGGAGAATATCCGCCTAGAGATTACGATTAGAAAGCAAACCCCTAAACCACTCCCCTTCGATTACCAGTACGGGTTGGCCTCCATGCTCTTGGCCAAGCTCAGGGATGTGGATACCGAACTGGTCTGGCCCAGCGAGGCCGGGCCAGTCCATATGCGTGCAAAGCGCGCGCAAATAGCTGGCGCACTCCACGACGCCAGGGGTTACAAGCACTACTGCTTATCCAACCTGAGGCTCCTTGATGGTAAAGCCAGACCCCCCGAGGGCCTTCACTTTCACAGAGCCACCCTACTACTTGGCTCTCCGGACCCGGCCTTCCTCCAGCCGTTCGCCGAGGGTCTGCTCTTAATCCCCGAATTCCAGCTCCATCGCTTGCCCTTTATCGTCGAGCAGATAGAGGTCCTGCCGCCGGTCAGCGACGAAACGTTGGCTACCGCTTTGAACAGCGGCTTGTGGCTGAGAACCCTGTCACCCATTCATTTGAAGACCATGTTGAATCGCCAGCCTGCCGTTCCGCTCTCGGAGGCAAAGCAGCCCCTGCCAGCTTCCCAAACCAAGGCCACCGATGAAAGCGACCCCAAGACCATTGGCAAGAGCAAGGGCAAGGGCAAAGCCAGGGAATGGGATCTGCTGCCCGGCCCTCAACCCAATAAAGGCGACAAATACGAGCCTCACCTCTCCCACCCCGACAGCCGCAAATGGGTCGCCAATCTGCGGGCCAACCTCCTGCGCCGGTACACCGACTACCACGGCCATCCCCCGGAGCCGGGCCACGACGCCTTCATCGTCGAGGCTCTGGCCCCTCCCGACCCCGGAGGCCACAGCAGGCCCAAGCCCAAGCGCGTCCGGATCGCCGGCCATTACCGCCGCTGCCTGCTGGCCACCCTCAAAGTCAGAGCCGCTCCCGGCCTGGTCAGATTCGCCCTCGACGCCGGCCTGGGCGAGAAGCAGGGCATGGGATTTGGGTGTGTGGAGGTGGTGGAGGGGAACCCATGTATTAAAGAATTCCATAATAGGTAGTTAAGTTAAGCCTTAAATAATCCATAGACCAATTACCTACTCATGTTTCGCAAACGTCCCCATCTGGGATTGAAACTAATACGTAGTCAAGAAACTACGCATCCAATCAGGCCGATAGTGGGACAAAGTGGCTGGGTGGGTAATTGGAAGCCAGCCCTGGGGGCGGACCAGTTCTCCTCTTTGAAAACCAGAACTGGTCCGCCGTGCTCTATTGAGGGTTTTGTGAGTTCGAACCCCACTCCGGCCACCAGAAAGATTATTAACTGGAACATTATTCAGCGTTTTGATATAAAGGCTGGTGGTTTAAATTCGTCTGCAGTTTGAGTTTATCACAATAGGATCTGTGCGTCTGCCTGATAAATGCTTGAGGCATGTGTGGAAGGGCAAGTTCATTAAGGATAGACAGAGAGTTATATCCACACACAAACTAGGGAGAGGCAGAAATGTGAGGTGTAATGAAGTATGTTAAAGGCTGTGAAAGACATTGGTCAATTCGTTATTAAGACTGAAGGTTTAACTAATAAGGATTTGCTTATTGAAAAATCGAAATTAAAAAGAATTACTATAGTCATAGTTGTAGTTTTAAAATTAGAGGAAAATGGCAAGATTTCGTTCAATAAAGTCTATATTTCAGATTATGATAGAAGCAAAGTGACGAAATATCTTTATAGAACATTTAATCATGGACGTTTTGATGTAACTCCGACTTCAAAAATTCCGAGTGTTTCTAAGCTTAAAAAGCGCTGGGACTTCTGGTTTGGAAGCTTCTGCGATCCATATAAAAGCAGTAACATTATTAATGCTTTAGCAGCATTTTTTAAAAATGAGCAAGAAACAGATAATGAGAGGTCCAACAATAAAAAAACAATGTTCGACAGTATAGAAAGTAAGTTTAAGAACTTGCAAGAGGAAGACAAACAGAATTCAATAATAACACTGAAGATTGAAATGGAGGGGAGTGAGAACTATCTGGGTGAAATTCCAATATTCGAAGAGATATTTCGCAAAGAATCAATAAAAAAATTTTCGATGGTAAATAAGGTTGAGGCAAAGGGTAGTGGTATTTGTAATCTGTGTAGAGTACATGGTGAAATGCTAGGTTTCGCATCACCGTTCTCAGTCTATACTTTAGATAAACGGGGATTCG
>CAYSUX010000191.1:0-5882 GCA_964434315.1 uncultured archaeon | reverse complement strand
CGAGGTTACCGCCTCTCGCTTCGGCTTCGTGTTCGGGGGTGAGACCGCGACGATGGCCATGATAGGCGACATCAGCGAGCGCAAGGAGGTCCAGAAGCGACTGCTCCAGAACGAGCGACTGGCGGTCATCGGGCAGCTCGCGGCAGGCGTGGCCCACGAGATCAACACGCCCCTGAGCAACATCTCGTTGATGGCCGACAACATGCTCGAGGAGTCAAATGACCCGGTGGTCCAGGACTTTGCCACCAAGACCATCCAGCAGGTGACCTTTGCCGCCCACATCGTTCGTGACCTGCTCCAGTTCGCCCGACCGGTCGAACGGGAACACCGGCTCGTCAACCTCCACCAGATAATCGAACTGGCCCTCGAGCAGATAGCGGTCCCGGACTGGGTCACCATCGAACGGGACCTGGTCACTACCCACCCCCACATCGCCGGCGACCGCTATCAATTGCAGGAGGTCTTGACCAATATCCTGATGAACGGCATCGACGCCATGCGGGAGGCGGGGTCCGGAACCCTGACCGTGACGACCTCGCTGGAGGACCGGAGCCTCCGGCTTTCGATCTTGGATACCGGCACCGGCATACCTCCCGAGATTCTGGAACGGATATACGAGCCATTCTACACCACCAAGCCCACCGGGCAGGGTACCGGACTGGGAATGGCCCTGGTCCAGCGCTTTGTCCAGGCCCACAATGGCACAGTGGATATCACCTCCCAGCCAGGCAAAGGAACGACAGTGATGATTAAACTACCCGTTGACCCCTGGGGGGACCAGATGCCCGAGGTCGAGCCATGAAGGTCCTAGTGGTCGACGACGATGAACTGCTGGTTGAGCAGCTTCAACGATACCTGACCCGTCACAAACACCATGTCGACATCGCCAACTCAGGAGAGGAAGCCATCAATGTCATGGTCAGACTCGGGCAGGAAGGGCAGATGCCCCAGGCGATATTCACCGATATCCGCATGGGGGTCATGAGCGGGTTGGATCTGGTAAAGAAGGTCCAGGACCGGTGGCCCACGATATTCATCGTCGTGATGACCGGCTACGCCACCATCGAGAACGCTGTGGAAGCCATGCGCAGGGGCGCCTTTGACTTCATCACCAAACCCTTCCGCATACCCCTGTTGCAGGAGAAGCTTCAGGAGATCGAGAACGAGGTGATGCTACGCCGGGAACTGACGGAGATCCCGACCGAACCGGACAGATCACCGGTGACCATCGATCCGCTGTACTGGCTCAAAGAGAAGACCCGCGAATTGCCCCTGATGATAATCAGCCCGAGACCCCTGGATGATTTCACCGGGCAGACCGACCAGACCGGCCAGGAAGCTATCCAGTACCTCTGCCTGACCCCCGAGAACGTACCCAACGCCATACCTCCGGGTCACCTGCATACCCTGCTGAACGAGATAACCTATTTTGGCAAGAGCCATCTGTCGGGGCTGATATATTTCGAGGGCTTGGGCCAGTTGAACGCGATCCATGGTTGGCACACGACCCAGAACTTCATCGCCCGCCTGCTCGAGTCACTGAAGCCGAACACCTGCCACCTGTGCCTGGGCGTCAGCCATGAGGAATTCACACCCGACCAGTTCGAGATCCTGCAGCAGATACTCTCGCAGGAGCAGTTGATCAACATCAGTCGCTCACTGGCCCACGAGGCCCGTCTGTCGATCCTCTACTTCATCGCCCAGAGAGAATCCATCGCCTTCAACGAGATGTTGAAGAACCTCAACTTCACCAGTTCGGCCAGCCTCACCTTCCATCTCAAACAGCTCGTGCAGGCCAATCTTGTGGACCGTGGCGAGCAGGGCAATTACGGACTCACCTCCGAAGGCAGAACCGCCCTGGAGGCCCTGAACCGGTTACGCCACAGCAGCGTGGGCAATCCCTACGGCGCGGCCAGCCTCCTGACCATCGCCGGTAAAGGATCGTTGACCAAGAACGTGATTCCGGAAGAGGACTGAATCTCAAGATATGATATGTTTTACCAGGCGCTTATAATAGGTTCACGACCAAGCCCCTCCTATGAAGTCGTCACTGGTCATCAGGCAACCAGTACTTTCATTTATCAGTCCGACCATGCACACTCCAAGGGCAAGGCTGCAAGGGATGCAAGCTCTGCTCTGCTCACTGGCTAGGGACCGGTGGCGGCTTCGCAGGCTCGGGTGCTTGAGTGAGGATCCTACTTGTTGAAGATAATCCAGATCACGCGCATCTGGTCTGTACCTGCCTGAAGAACGAATTCGGTCTGGGCCTGAGGATAGAGATCGCCCAGAGTGGTGAAGAGGCCCTGGAAAGGCTGGAGATGGGAAACTCACTGGATGAACCCGACCTGCTGATCCTGGATTTCTATCTGCCGGGCATCTCGGGCATACAGGTTCTCACCCACCTCATGGACTTCGAGGACCCCTGCCCCGTGGTCCTGGTCACCAGTAGCGACGACCAGCGACTGGCAATGAAGGCCATGCGGTACGGAGCCAACGACTTCGTTCTGAAAGGAGCCGATTTCCCTGAGAACCTGGTCGGCGCGGTGGCTCGAGCCTTCGCCCACAGCCGGCTGCAACGGGACCTGAGTCAGGCCCAGGCCCACCTGGAGCACCTGGACGTACCATCCATGGTCGTGGAGGACCACGCCCTGGCGGATCGACCGATCCCAACGGCCACCGACCCCTCCATGAGACCTGGCAATGACCGGATCGAAAAGCTGTTCAGGTTCAGCGATGAACTAAAGGCCCGAAAGCTCAAACAGAGGAATCTGACGCTGGAAAGGAGTGAGGATAATGAGCGGTAGCATACCGGTCGATCTATCGTGGCGCCTGATCATCCTGATAGGCGCCCTGCTGTTCATCGCTCTTCTTTGAATTGAATGAATGAATGAATGAATGAACTGAACCATTGAACTCTGGATGAGTACACCATATCAGTTCGTCACTTCTGTTCATCCCCATCATTTCATCATCCCCGAATCATCTCACCAATTCGCCACGTCAGTTCGTCATCCCCGAATCATCTCACCAATTCGCCACTTCGGTTCGTCACCGTTTCCTCTCACCAATTCGCCACGTCAGTTCGTCACCGTTTCCTCTCACCAATTCGTCACGTCATTTCATCATCCCCGAATCCTCTCACCAATTCGCCACTTCATCACAGTTCGTCAGATCTCATTTCGGGGATCATTTCGAGCTCGGGATCGTACCGGGTCTGTGGCCCGGATCGGATAGAACATCATCCCCCACTCGCTCCACGTAAGGGTTTTTCACATCTGATAATCACAACCCGGAATATTATATAGGCCGATTATCATCGATGATAATAACGCTAGGGGATGCGCCTATACTCATTGAAATCGATATGAGTGACCAGAACACAGGTCACCGAACATCCGCCCAACAGGTTCATGATAACCCGGGATCGCCAGAAGGTACCGGGGTCTATGGTCCGCGCGGGTTACCGCCTGAAACGACGATGGTGAAAGCAAATACCGAAATACCTTTTGAAGCTCATGGGCCCTCCGACGACTCTTCCCGGGATCCTTCCGACGATATCCCATATCTCTGGCCCGCCTATCATACCGTGGGGTCATTTATGCCTCGGTTGCCATGGTTACCATTATTGCCATTGTTGCCATTTCTCTCATTGTGGCAGGAGTTCTCTCATGAGGTTGTTTCTCATTGATGACGATCCGGAACATCGATCTCTAATATGTCAGAGCTTGCAGATGGAATTCGGCCGGGATATCGACATCATGGCCTGTGATTCCGGGGAGGAGGCTCTCGATTTGCTCTTTCATACCGTTATTCCACGCAGACCCGAGATAATAATTCTGGATTACCATCTGCCTGGCATTTCGGGCATGGAGGTGCTGAACCGGCTTCGGGAATGTCAGGATGAACGGCCGGTGATCCTGGTCACGGGCTGCAATGAGCAGAAACTGGCCTTGAAGGCTCTGCGGTTCGGTGCCTATGACTTCGTGACCAAGGGTTCCGGTTTCACCGAGAACCTGACCGGCGCCGTGGCCCGGGCCCACGAGCATTCGATGCTGCGAAACGACCTGGAGCTGACCCAATTGCGGATAGCTGCCATGGAGGTTCCCGGAGGTCGTGAAATCAATGGACACGGAACACCGGAACTGGTGAACCTGGGTCAGAGGCTCGAGACCCTGGGAGCCGGTTTGATCGAACGTTTCTCGCCTCCCGATGATGATCGTTACTGGAACCTGCCCAATTGATCGAGATTCACCATCTGATCAAAGAGTGGGTCTGACCCGTTCATGATAGGATAGGTTCTGGCCAGGTTCACAGTTGAGATTGAGAGCCAGTTTGAAATCGATACCCTCGTAATGGACCGAGAGCGATTCGAGCTGGGAGGAGTAGACCTTGAAAGGCAGGTTGCCATCCCGGGTTCGCCGTGAGGTCTCCTTGACCAGGCCCTCCCTGGCCAACCGGGTCAAACGCCGGTAACAGGTCGTCATCGGAACCCGCAACCTCCTGACAAGCTCCCTGGCAGTCATGTCCTCATCATCCAACGTGGCCAGTATCGAGCAGTTCAGTTCGTCAAGGGCGAACTGGGCCATGGACAGGATATCATCAGGTGTGTCGCTGATCTGATGGATCCGAGGATCTGACCGGCCTTCCGGGTCGATGACCGTCGTCTCGTTCGGGTTGTTGACCTGCTCTGGCAGACCGTTCGTCAACTCGGATTCGTTTAGGTCGGGATTGAGAAAGGACATGGAAAACCATCTATTGGGGCTTGTATCCCGGGTCAGATTTGTTATTATTAATAGTTTGTAGTAAAAACACCTTTACTATGTAGAAAATATCATCCTTAATAGTGATTATCAACAAAGATATGCAAATTTTTCATCATTATTCCAATCCTTTCTGTGATAATGACTGAAAACATGGTCATCAACCCCTTCTTTCAATGAATGAAACTAACGATATCAGAATACATCGATCCCTTGTGTATAAAAAAGCTTTGAAAATATGTAACACATCTATGAGAAAAAGATCCCAATTTGTAAAGATCTGAGAAATTTGTTAAAAAATTAGACGAACACGAGCATATTTCAGAACTTGCCGAACATTTGCCAGCCTAATATTTGAGAGCTGGCCAGATAGAACTCCAAAGACCATCAATGACCAGAGCAAGTCCACAGTCCCGGAATGAAAATGGCCTTCATCAAATGGAAATGCGAGTCACCTTCCTTCAAGGGATGAAATGATATGTGTTGCACGAAACTATGAATGCGGATTTCATTGATAATGTCAGATCCTTCTGTAGCGAGGGACATATATTCGTAATTATCGATAGATAGTTTCACTGATATTACACAGATCCGGGCTCATCTGAACCAGCAAAGCTATTACAGATCCCTTGGCCACCTTCGGTGTCTCGGACTCCGGCGAAGGGCTGAAGACGAACGCGATACCGCGCAAACTGTCTGCGTTGATTAATAGCAGCCAAACTGTTTCAGGGGACATACGCCGGAGGCACGCATGAATCAGTGCCTGGAATCATAAAAAAAAGTGAGCATTTTACTTTTTGCATTTTTACCTTCAAGGCCCGCCCTTTCCATATGATAAGAATATTTTCAACGCCTGCCCCTTCCATGTGATAAGAACCAGGAACCGGAACGACAGGGAACAGGGTCATCATTTCCCCTGAAACATCTCGGTTCCGATAATGTCATGCCCTGGCCGGATGGAAGCCGATCCGAACCGACCAGACCAGACCAGGTCGAATAGGCCATGAACCCTATGACGGATCCAGCGGATCCAGCGGGTTCAGCGGTCGGCATATCCCGCAGGTTCGACAAATCCGGCGGGCCAAGTGGTTTCAGCGGTCGGCATATCTCGCGAGTTCGACA
>CAYSUX010000190.1:0-5963 GCA_964434315.1 uncultured archaeon | reverse complement strand
GTAGAACCCGGTGGCCGAACCGTGGGTGCGAAGATGTTTGAACTCGGGTGAGCGGTAGGTCATGGTCTGCCAGCCTTTGGCCCGGGCCAGGATGGCCTCGACCGACTCATGGGAGGGCCCCACGGCAACGCCACCGATGGCCTTGTAGCAGGTCCGACGCCAGGCCACGGCCGCGGCCCACGGCAGCTCGGGATGGTGGTCGAGGGTCCTCCACTCCCCGGTCCCCATATCATGCTCCAGCAGGGAGCCGCTGGCCATACCCACCTCCGGCTCATCGTTCATCTGTTCCAACAGGCAAGCGAAGTAATCGTTCGGGAGCCGGACATCGGCATCCACCTTGGCCAGATACTCCATGATAAGGCCTGCCGCTCGGGTATGCAGCATCGATCTCTCGAAGCCCTGCGCCATCAGCGCGGCGATATGGTCGGCCATGTCCCGGGGTCCGGATCCCAGATGTTCCACATGGATCCAGGTGTATCGGGATGCCAGTTCATCGGCCAGATCCCCGGTCCCGTCGGTGGAGCCATCGTTCAGGATGAGCCACAGCGCTGGTGGATGGGTCTGGGCCGCCATCGAGGTGGCCAGCAAGCCGAGGTGGGCGACCTCGTTCTTGGCCGGGGTGACGACAAGGTATGGCGGCAGGGAATGGATCTTATCATCTCGAGGGTCTTCGGTGGACTCCACAGGTAACGAACCCTCAATTCATGGTGAGTTTATAAGGCTCCCCAAAACCTCTATCTACCCCTTTGCCTCTGTTGGCAGCCCGCCCCTCCCAGGGGTGACCAGAGTGTGAATATCATGATGCCCGGAGGCCGAATGAACCCACGAATGATGCGCCAGCTCCAACGCCAGATGACCAAGGGCATGGAGGAGATACCGGCAGAGGAGGTCATCATCCGTACTGCGGACAAGGAGTACATCTTCAAGGATCCGACGGTGACGAGCATGGAAGTGACCGGCCAGCGGACCTTCCAGGTCATGGGCGAACCCGAGGTACGACCCCTTGGTTCCAGCATCCCGGAAGAGGACATTCAACTGGTGGCGGATCAGACCGGAGCCACTGCCGACCAGGCCAGAGCGGCCCTGGAGGCCTGCGACGGCGAGCCGGCCGAGGCCATTCTGAAGCTACTGGGATGATGGGACGATAGACGATAATGCACTCAAGAGCACTCAAGAAGAACCCGTGGAGCGTTACAACATGGACTTTGAACTGACCGAAGAACAGCAGATGATCCAGGAGATGGCCTGGGATTTCGCAAAAACCATGATCGCCCCCAAGGCTGCCGCCATGGACGAGGCCGAGGAGCTGGACCTGGATATACTGAAAGAGGCCGGCAAGCTGGGTTTCATGGGCGTGACCATTCCCGAGGAATACAGCGGTACCGGACTGACAGACATGGAGCTGGTACTGATACTGGAGCAGGTAAACCGGGCCTGCGCCTCCACCGGGGTCACCCTCTCGGTTCACAACTCGCTGTTCACTTCCCCGGTAAAACGCTACGGCACCGAGGAGCAGAAACAGCGGTTCCTGCCCAGGATAGCCTCAGGTGAGCGAGTCGGCGCCTATGCCCTGACCGAGGCCAATGCCGGTTCCGACGCCGCCAACCAGCAGACCCTGGCCGTACGGGAGGGCGACGAGTGGGTCATGAACGGTACCAAGATGTTCATCACCAACGGCGCGTTCGCCTCCGATCTCATCGTCTTCGCCCGCACCTCCAAGGAGGGCAAGCCCCACCAGGGTGTTTCGGCCTTCATCGTGCCCAAGGAGGCGCCTGGCTTCTCCATCGGAGCCATCGAGCACAAGCTGGGCATCCGGGCCTCATCGACGACCGAGGTGGTACTGGAGGATTGCCGTATCCCGGCCGAGAACCTCCTGGGCCAGGAGAACAAGGGCTTCTACATCGGGATGGATACCCTGAACAACGGTCGCATCGGCATCGCCACCCAGGCCCTGGGCATAACAAGGGCGGCCCTGGACGCAGCCACCGAGCATGCCAAGCAGCGTATCCAGTTCGGCAAGCCCCTGATGGCCCAGCAGGCCATCCAGTTCAAGCTGGCCAGGATCGCCATGGAGCTGGAGGCCGCCCGGCTGCTGGTCTACAAGGCGGCCATCAAACGTTCCCTGGACACACTGAAGCCCGAGGAGGGAGCCATGGCCAAGCTGTTCGCCTCCCAGCTATCCAACCGGGCCACTTTCGAGGCGGTGCAGGTCCTGGGCGGTTATGGCTACAGCCGGGAGTATCCGGTGGAGCGTTACTACCGCGACGCTCGCATCACCGAGATCTACGAGGGCACCTCTGAGATCCAGCACCTCGTCATCGCCAAGAGTCTGATGTGATACGGTACGGTCAGGCTGTCAGCTCAGATGCAGCCCCCGTCACAATAATCTCACGGCGGCCTTGGTCAGCAGACTGTGATCGAGATGCAGCGTTTTGTGATGTTAATTTTCAAACTTGAATTTACGCTATTGGTTGTCTCTTTCCCGTCTTACCCAGCACGAACAGTGCCAGCGATACCCACACCAGCAGGAGTGGATGTCGTCTGGAGTTTTTCCAGATTTTCACAATACAGTCACCTAATGAAGCCCCCGAGCTCATGGATTTTACATAAGTTATGGGTTAAAAAGATTATTGTAGAGTTTTCATCCGTCATCGAAACTAGCTTCTTTGTCACACACAGCATCCTCCGCTGCACATGGCTGAAGGTCGGCCGTCAAGCTTGCTTTGCGGAATAGCACAGCTTTGCTGGCCTTCGAACTTGTTCGGAGGACCAACACAACTCTGTTGGGTTGGGCTAGGCCCCCACGCCCATAGCCGAGGAGGCCCACCCGCTGCCTATGAAGCAATGTGCCGGCGGTCCCGCTGACCGTTGACAAATGGAGCCTTTCAGTGACACATTATTCACTGTTTAATCATCCAGGGTTCCTCCAACCACCACCGCCAATCACTATTATACACTCCCACCCTTTTGCCCATCAATGAACCTCCACGTGAGGCTGGACCCCGACCTCTGTCGTGTCAAGACCTGCCAGCAAGAGTGCGCGGCGGTCTGCCCCGGGAACCGGCAGGGACAGTCCACCTTTGCCATCGAGGACGGTCGAGCGGCCATCCACGAGGAGGGCTGCACCGGCTGCCTGGCCTGCGTACCGGCCTGCCCCCTGGAAGCCATAACCTCTTTGGAGGGTACCAGCCGGAAGGAGGCGAGAGCTGATGGCCTGCGACCTGTGGTAGAGCCCCAGGCCCCCTACACCATCGACGACACTGTCTACCACCGTTTCGACGAGCAGGACATGGTCTTCGCCCGGGTCGAATCGGATCCCGGTTTCGACCACTACCGCAGGGGTATCTTCACCAACTCGCCCGGGATCATCGAGGAGGGCCGGGAAGGTCGGGGCCGGGCTGAGCTGGCCCTCACCTCGGCCTCCTGGACTGTCTACGACAACTATCGCGAGGCCTTCTCCTGGTCGGAACTGGAAGGGGTGTCGGGCAAGCAGGCCCTGGCCCGGGCCGGACCCCTGGAAAAGAGCAGGCCCGACCCGGTACGACTGGCCAGTCAGGTGAAGCGGGTCGCCCGCCTGTCCGGCGCCTGTGATGTCGGGATCGCCCTACTGGATCAGCGCTGGGTCTACACCCATGATCGCCATGGAAAGCCGGTGGAGCTGCCGCCCGGGGTGAACAACGCCATCGTGATGCTCATCGAGATGGACCAGGACGCTATGGCCACCTCCCCGGCCTGGACCTCCTCGGCAGCCACAGGGATGGGCTACTCCCGCATGGCCTTTGCCATCGCCATCGTGGCCGAGTTCATCCGGAACCTGGGCTACACCGCCATCCCTTGCGGCAACGACACTGGCATCAGCGTGCCGTTGGCCATCGACGCCGGCCTGGGCGAGGTGGGCCGTCACGGCCTGCTGATAAGCCCGAGATGGGGCTCGCGGGTTCGCATCTGCAAGGTCCTCACCGATATGCCCCTGACCCACGACAAGCCCATCGATATGGGGGTCCGGCGCTTCTGCCGGGTCTGCAAGCGATGCGCCGAGGATTGCCCTTCACAATCCATCCCCCACGACTACGAGCCCGCCTGGCAAGGCGTCGGCAGATCCAACAATCCCGGGGTCCGCAAGTGGTATGTCAATGTCGAGTCGTGCTACCGGTTCTGGGTCGAGAACGGCAATGAATGTTCCAATTGCGTCAGGAGCTGCCCCTTCACCAAGGAGGAAGGACGAAGCCATGACCTGATCAGGTGGTTCATCCGCCACGTGCCCTGGTTGAATCGGCTCTGGCTTGTCGGTGACAGGCTCATGGGCCATGGCAAGCAGAGGTCAGCGAGCAATTTCTGGGAGTCGAGGCGGCGGATCAGGCTGAGATAGCCGCCGGGACCGATACTCGACACTCAGATGGATATCGCCCAGTCTCCAAAACAGATGCGGATCACCGGAATGGTCCTAACCCGGGCCAGATCCCGGTCCGAAACCGCCTGCGAATGACCGTGGTACCGGATCGGTCAGCCTACCGGCATGGGCCGCGAACCAATTTCGACATAAAGGGAAAAATACGGTAAAGAATTCTTTACAATGGAGATATCGTGTGAAAATCAGTAATGGATATCGGACATTATTATCATCTGTGATAAGTTTTATGCTTTTGTACCGGCCTGGTCAAGGGTTATTCAAAATACCTGACATCTATGACACATTTTCTGCGTAAAGTTTAGTTGACCTGGTTGTTTATATAAATTTCAATATGGCTGGATTTTCAATGCCAAGGGACGACCTCCTCATTCCGCGGCTGCTTATGGACGGCCACAATATCCGCATCCTATCCGCAACCAGCTTCGAGGCCAAATCGGCCCAGGAGCTATCCATCCTCTTCGACATCCCCATCGCCACCTGCTATCGCAAGCTGAAAGAGCTGGAGCTGGCAGGCCTGGTATCCATAACAGGTAAGTTGTTGACCAAAGAGGGGAAGCGCTTTGCCATCTACAAATCCCAGATCAGGTCCATGGATATTTTCTTCAAGGAAGGCTCCTTGAAGATGAATCTGGCCCTGGACTGGCAGGAAGAACAATCCCTTGTTCTGGATATGAACAAGATGACAATGCGTCCTGTCAATCCTTTCAGTTCCTAGAACCCCGCTTCGTTTCGTGCTGGTAGCTGAGAACGGACATCTCCAGGTTAAGCCAGGGCCACCGACCAAAGATAAGATGGCGACCGATCCTCCTGGCACCCTGCCTGAAGCGCCTGTTCGTGGACCTCGGATCGAGCCTGGCCCAGGTCATTGGGATATCGAACCAGCCGGAATCGGGACTACCATACCATAGGCCCATGGCTACTGGTTCGGTTCAGCCGATAGCACTGGTTACCTGGCCTGGCCTCTATTTTGTTCAGTGCGGGGTCATGGCGGCGCGTGGTGGTGCGGGCCACCTGCCGGTGCCGAAATTGCCGAAACGACCCTGATATCATATATCATCATGGCGATCGTCGGATAGTTCTAGGTTCTAGGAGATCACCAACAGCTCCCGTGTCAGTCAGTCAGTCAGTCAGTCAGTCAGTCAGTCAGTCAGTCAGTCAGTGAACGCAATACAATACAACACATATACGCCAATTACTTTTCCTTCGGGGCCATCTCAGGGGATACACTTGCAACCAGCAGGAAAATGGGCAGGATAACCCGGTCGGCCATTTTCGATAACTCGAGAACTGGTTGGTGTGCGTATCCCCATGAGCGGACAAATACTGGGTAGAGTGTGTGTGATTGTTTGGGCATCCCACCCGATATTGGATTACGGCCGTGATATATAATTGGAGCCCCTCCTAGTATCTTGGCAGACTATTATCCATAGAAATCAAACCGAATATTCATGGCTCGATCCGGTCTATTTGTCAGTCAGCCTGCCTGCCCTTTGGCCTGCTTACCTGCCTGCTAGCCCGCTTGCCTGCCCGCTAGCCCACTTGCCCGCCTGCT
>CAYSUX010000189.1:0-5980 GCA_964434315.1 uncultured archaeon | reverse complement strand
GCCTACCTTCCTCCCTTCACCTGCGTTCCTCTCTTCGCCCGCCTGTCCCCCTCGGCCTGCCTTCCTCCCTTCGGTATGTCTTTCTCTTTCGTCTCCTGTTTCCCATTTTCGGGGCGGGAGAGGCTCGTCATCGTCCATCGGTACCCGGTCCCGACAGGTCAGACCGGAGGTCGGCTCGGGTCGCCCTGGTCCATCCTCCGGGTCCGGCAGCCTCATCGTGGGAATATCGCCTTTGATCGTCTGATCCCGGTCAGGAACCATCCTCGGTAGCCGGGGTCGGCTCATCGCCACCTGGGACCTTCGTCGGTATCTTCCAGGGTGATCCCAAGCTCCTTCAGGCGGTCCCGGATCTCATCGGCGGTGGCCCAATCCTTGAGGGCCCGGGCCTTCTCGCGAAGCTCAACCAGGTAGTCGATAAGGCTACCGGCCAGCTTGCGCCAGGGTTCGCTTCCCTCGCCGGTGGCAGGAGCGGTATCGACGAACAGACCCAAGACCTCGCCACCCAGTTCCTCCAGGGTCTCCAGGACCTTCGCCAACGCCGGGTCGCGGTCGTTTTGTTCCAGAGCCCGGTTGGTGGTCCGGGTCAGTTCGAATAATACCGCCAGTCCCTCCCGGGTGTTGAAATCATCGTCCATGGCGGTCTGGAACCCGGCCCTGGCTTCATCGACCCGCTCCAGAAGGGAGGAGGGTCCCGGTTTGGGGCCATCGATATCGGTCTGGTTGGCGAGGGTCTCCTTCAGCCTGCGACGGGCGTTGACCAGCCGTTCATAGGCGGCCCCGGCCTCCTCGAGCTGGTTGTCGGAGAATTCGATGGGTGAGCGATAATGGGTATTGAGCAAAAAGAAGCGGATGACCATCGGTTCGTATCTGGCGAGGATCTCCTCCAGGGTGAAGAAGTTGCCCAGAGATTTGGACATCTTCTCCGAATCCATCCTGATAAAGCCGTTGTGGAGCCAGTACTTGACCACGGGATGGGCGCCGGTGTGGCATTCGCTCTGAAGTATCTCGGCCTCGTGATGGGGGAAGATAAGGTCCCGGCCGCCGCCATGGATGTCGAACTGCTCCCCCAGATGGGCCAGCGACATGGACGAACACTCGATATGCCAGCCAGGCCGACCCGGTCCCCAGGGGCTCTCCCATTTAGGCTCTCCGGGCTTGGCCCCCTTCCACAGGGCGAAGTCGGCCGGATGACGTTTGCGGGGATCGACGTCCACCCTGGCTCCGGCCTGCATCTCGTCGATGCTCTGGTTGGTCAGGGTCCCGAAACGCTCACCCGCATGCTCCACCTCGAAGAAGACATCCTGCGCCCCCTCGAGGGCCTCGGGTGACGGTTCCACCACATAGGCGAAGCCTTTGTCGATCAGATCGGTCACCAGCTCGATCATCGGGTCGATGAAGCCGGTGGCCCTGGGATACTCGTCGGCCTTCCGGATGTTCAATCTGGCCATATCTGTGAAGTAGTGGGCTATCTGCTCCTCGGCCAGTATCTCGGGAGCGATCCCCATCTCCCGGGCCCGCTTGATGATCCGGTCGTCGATGTCGGTGAAGTTCTGGATGTACTTGACCTCGAAACCGGACCAGTCCAGGTAGCGACGTATGACGTCAAAGGCCACGTAACAGCGGGCATGGCCCACATGGACCCTATCATAGACCGTAATCCCGCATACATACATGCCCACACGCCTACCCTGGATATCCAGGGGGATGAAGGGTTCCTTGGTACGGCTCGCTGTGTTGTAGACGCTAAGGGTCATGGCTGATCGACATAGCAATATGGTGACGATTTAAAGGTCATGCCCGTCCTGACCCCGGTCGATGCCCGAGCTGCCCGAGGTGGAGACCTATGCCCGCGCCCTGGCGCCAGGACTGGAAGGGGTGAGGCTGACCGGAGCCCAACTGCCCTGGCCCAAGGTGGCAGCAAGCCCGCCTGCCGGCGCCTTTGCCCGGTTCATTACGGGTCGGACCATCAAAAGGATCTGGAGGCGGGCCAAGTATCTGGTCTTCGACCTCGATAAGGGTGCCATGGTCATCCATCTGCGCATGACCGGCAAACTGGCTATCGAGGACTCGAGAACAGAAGTGCCACGGCACATGACCCTGGCCATCGGATTGGATGATGGTCGTGAGCTTCGTTTCATCGACTACCGGAAGTTCGGCCGGGTCTGGCTGATGGACGACCCTGATGAGGTATTGGGCAAGCTCGGTCCAGAGCCGCTGGCCCCCACGTTCACGGCCCGGAGCCTGGCCCGTCGGCTGGAAGGCCGTCGGGGTCGCCTGAAACCCCTTCTGCTGGACCAGCGGTTCATCGCCGGTCTGGGCAACATCTACGTCGATGAGGCGCTTCACCGCGCCCGGCTCCACCCCCTGGCCACCGCCGATACCCTTGAATGGCCCATGGTCAAGGCTCTGTACCGTTCCATCCGGGCCGTTCTCAGGGAGGCCATCGAACAGGGAGGTACCACCATCCTCAACTTCGCAGGTCCAGATGGCCAACCGGGTCGCTTTCGCTCGCGACTGCGGGTCTTTGGCCGCCAGGGCCAGATCTGCCGACGCCGGGGATGTCCGGGTGTCGTCCGGCGCATCGTCGTGGGTCAGCGTTCAACTCATTATTGCCCGGTGTGTCAGCCTGCGCCCTGAAACTGAATGGTTGTTCAAACTGAGATAATGGCCCGCCCGGGAACCTCCAATTCAATTCTTAATTCTTCTTTTTTCGAGCTGTTATCAGGGTAACGAACATTAATGATAACATCGATGTTACAATTGAAATTGAAGGATCATCATCCTCACTCGCAGATATCTGTATATTGATCGAATCCGTGGAATTATAGCCATATTCATCTGTGACTCTTAGAATGGCTGTATAAGTGCCTTCTTCTTCGTATTTATATAAGATGTCATCAGGTGTATCACCAGACCAATCATATATTCCATCACCATTGAAATCCCATTCGAACAATGTGTTGTTAGCGTCCTCATTTGTTGCATTTGTGGTAAATTGGATTTCCTTGTTTATTATACCATTTACATCAATACCGGCATCCACGATTGGACCAGATAAATACAGGTAATTAATCTGAACACTACAAGGATAATCCTCCCCATAGTAGATAGTGAGATTATGGTTGAGGTCACGAACCTCCACCCAAAATCTTAATTCCGTATCATTTGTAACAATAGTCTCCCAGGCATTCAAGGGACCCGCTATTCCATAGGTTTTCGAATAGTTCCAGGGTGTGAATCTTGCCTGATTGTAATAAACTCCAGACTGATTGCGTAATTCGATGGTTATATAAAAAGAAGTGGTAGTATTTTCATCTTGTTTATAGACAATCGTTGTGTAAATAAATATTAATTTTATAGCCTTGTCGAAGGTAAGTGGAGGTTCATCAATCAAAATAATGTAATCATTACTTTCATTGATAGTACGTGCTATGGTCGCATTGTCATTGGAATCGGATAGATAGTAATCTTCTCCATCGTAATAACCATAATATCTATGATTCGGATTGTAGCTCGCCACCGCACAGCCGACAGCTCCAACCAAAGGGACCGAAATTAGTATTAGTACAAGGGTGAAAGACAATATGTATCTGTTCATAAAGCACCCATATTTATTTCATATCCGGTGACCGAGTTGATATGTCACCGGATTCCATATTTATTTCATATATAAACATTGTGGTTTAATGTTAAATCGATAGATATTGTTGAATAAATAAAAAAGAATAGGTGTATAGATTATTACTATCAACAACACTTGACATTTCAAGCAACGTTTTAACATATCCACCTATTCTTAATCCTAGTATATAAAGTAATTCATTATGGTCCAGGTACTCCAATTGATTTAACTACTTCCGCCTCTTCTCCAATTACTGTCCAATCATCCATGATCCACTCTTGACCTTCTTTATGGTATAGTTCAAATTGAGTCGATACAAATACCATTTCAGGATTTGGAAATATATTATCGAATGTATATGACTGTTCACCATCGCCATCCCAATTCCATAGTGTGTAGTATTCTTGTGTTTTTATTACTACACAATCATCTTCCACACATATCGAGAAGACAACCTTCATTCGTTCTTCGTCTGAGCGAGTATCATCAAACTCTATTGTGTTTATAAAATGTCCATCATCCGGAATAACTAGAGTTAGAACGTGATATTGTATATTATAATGAGATCTAAATTCTATTGTTTGATCGTTGATATCATAATATGTATCAGCGACATACGTCGTATCTTCA
This sequence comes from uncultured archaeon, assembly GCA_964434315.1. Classification (GTDB taxonomy): domain Archaea; phylum Thermoplasmatota; class Poseidoniia; order MGIII; family CAYLMJ01; genus CAYLMJ01. The sequence continues at coordinate 1,728 of CAYSUX010000189.1, read as the reverse complement.
TACGAAGCATTTACATTCTTAGGTACAATGATCGTAACGATAAATATCGCCATGATCATGGTCCATACTGTTTTTAACTTTCTGTCTTTCATTTTCTCACTCCTGGTTTTAATGAACAAGAACCTCCCCATAAGTGATATGCCTTTTCAAACCAATCTTTTCAAATTGGTTTTTATCTGGGTTGCATCCAAGGAAATCATTCATTGATTATAATAGATTATCAGAAGTAATTAAGTTTTCGGCCATTTTTGGGCCAATAGTAATGGTTTAATATAAGAAAAAGTCTTAATATTAATACATTATGGTATCAACTATTGACATTGTATTAATATTTTTCGATTTTGTTGAAATATCTGGAGTATATCGGACATGCTGACCATCGGTGGCATAGTAGCTACCGCAATGCTCAATACTCAAGGCCCGCGTCCACGCTAATGTCTTATTCTATACCTACTCCCACGCCAAGACTCAACACCCACCAAGACCCCATGCCATGCTATGCCCCCATACCTGACTTCCCCCATCCGCCCCTTCCGCCTTCCGCCAGTAGGTTTATTTAAAACCGTCCTTTCACAGGCTCACCCAGCAGGAGCGCGACCATGCCTTCCGATGATTCCCAAGACAAGATAAACAACTACATCGCCTACAAGATCGACAACCGCCTGGGGGTCATGCTCACCGAGATGTCCAATCTGGTGACCCGTATCAACAACCGGGCCTACTACACCGAGGGCGAGCCGGATGAGGAGAGCTACCGGGAATACTATGTGGTCCGCAAGGACGAGCTGGACGGCATGGTGGAAGAGGTCAACCAGCTTAACAAATCCATCATCGAGGAACTGCAGGCCCTCCGGGTCCTGGTCACCGACTATCGCATCACGGTCTGAAGGGCGGGGCCTCTGTGAGAAGATTTGGAGGGCCTCGGCGACCTTAAGAAGGGGCGTCCCAATGCCCCAACGATGTTGATCGAGGGCAGTGCCTACCCGACTATGGAGGCCGCTGCGGTAGCAGCCGATGGGGGAGCCACCACGACGGCAAAGCCCTCGGCGGGGTCTGCGCCATCGACGCGGGAGGCGCATGTGGCCCGGCTGGTGGGGCTGTATGAGGAGGGGCTCAGGCGGCTGGCGCCGGAGGCTGTGACCAGGGTGGCGGTGGAGGCGGGCGAGCCCGGAGCAGGGACAGAATGAGTGCTGTTCACGATCTGGTGAGATGTTCACTTTTTAGTGAACAAACATTGATGGCCTGCCGAAAGGGCGAACACGGCCCTACTCAAATCCTTGTAATCGTCGATGTTGTTCACTATTTAGCGAAAAGTTCATTAATCAGTGAACACCTATTAGCCTGCTACCTTCGGAGTTTTCGCCCATGAATCCCGTTCGTCCCGCCACCTACCGCGTGCTGCGCTATATCCTGGCCCATCCCGACGAGGCCCTGGTTCAACGGGAAATTCAGCGGCAGACCGGGGTGAGTCTCGGGCAGGTCAACAAGGTTGTGAACTGGCTGGTGAGCCGAGGGTATCTGAATAAGAACAAGAACAATGGTTTTGGGCGAGGAGTGAAGGTGCCCAAGAACAGCGTCGAGCTGGTAAACCCCGGCGGGCTGATAACCCTCTTTGGCCTCTACCGCCGGATGGAGGACCTGCTACTGGGCAGCTTCAAGGTTCGGGGGGAGATTGATGGGGCCACCGACTACCTGAAGGGGAAGGGAGCCGTTTTCTGCCTGGACACC
>CAYSUX010000188.1:0-6007 GCA_964434315.1 uncultured archaeon | reverse complement strand
ATTAGCGGCATTAGTTGCACGACGAAGAGGTCAGAATCGAATAATATTTATGGCGGAAAATGGACAAATGGCAATCCACCTTCCATTAACACAAGGTAGAATTGGAGCGTTTTCAACTCATACAGCTCATCCTGATTTTTTAAAACAAATGGAGTATTTTCTATCACAAACACTATCAGATAATTTTACAATAGAAAACCCATATATGTATTTAACAAAGGCTGAAGTAGTCAAGAAAATAATAGATAAATTCCCACAGGCAGTTGAGTTATCACATAGTTGTTGGAAAGATGCTAGGCTTCCAAAAGATGTAACTCATTGTGGAGAATGCATCCCTTGTTATGTACGAAAAATTTCTATAGAACATTGGATGAAGGATCCTACGAAATATCACAAAGATAGTTGGAATTCAGATATAATAAATGCTTCTGAAGATAATGATGCAAGGCGAAATATGGCAGATATTTGTGAGTTTGCATATAAAATGCAAAATTTAACACCAGACGATATAATTAGTGAATGGCCAGAATTGTATTCTAGTAATTTAGACTCATTTAAAGTCATTAAAATGTATAAAAGATTTTCAATTGAAGCATATAAAGTATTAACACCATATACAAATCTTAGGGCGTTTTTAGCATGAAGTTAAAACATTATGACTTAGAGGCCTGTTATTCAAATACAAAGGCCTGGGTTTCTAATCATATCGCACGAAAAGATCCTTTTTTTCGACTTGGATACAATCGCATACTACATTATGGAATTAATCATTATCATAGTTTTCTAGATTCCGATTCAACTCAAAATCACATGCAAAAAATGATTGACAATAATGACCTAATAGATATTAGTAAAATCCATGATTTATTCACTCGCTTTAATAATTATATCGATTGGCATCAAAAAGCAAATGTTGACGTAATCGATTGTCTCCAGAACTTTGAATTAGATCTGGGTTACGACATCACCCTATCAGGTCAAATCTCTAGAGTGGATCTAACTACTCAAGGATACAGAGGAGTTTTTTTTCAAAATTACGCTCAAAACTGGGAACTAGAACTTAGAATGCCATTAATTCAAGAATCACTTGCGAATAAATATCAGAGATCATCTTCAAATTTTACGGTTGGATTTCATGATTTAGATTCTATGGGCATTATAGAACATCATTATAATCAACAAGAAATTGGAACTGCGATAATAAAGGCCAAGCAATTAGCCAGAAGGTTAAAATTTGAATTGAATTCTCAATCACCTTGAAAATCAGGCTGTTATAATTCATTGTTAGTCTTGGTAAATGGAATTTCTACTAAATAACCTAAGTTTGTGACACTTTCTGTCGCTGATTTGAGGCGGAAATAGACTTTGACAGTTTCAGAATCGGGGTCGATTACGACCCCGATTTACTATCCGAACGGGCGCTCAGGGGTCAATATCGCTTGATTCAGGTGGTCGAAATTTGTTTAAATCCGTCGAACTCAGAATCCTTTGAATTGAACCAAGAACGCCATTCGTTGTAGATCCTGAACCAGGAACGCTATTCGTTGTAGGATTCGAAACGCCACTCCACGACATCGCCGTCCTCAAGGGTCTGGCTACCGGCTCCCACGGTGCCCTTCTCGTCGTTGAGGTAGTACATCCAGTAGTAGTTCTCACCTTCATACTCCAGGCCGTTCTGCACGTCCCCGATGGAGGTGACCATTGAGCCCAGGCCCGAGTAGTACTCGGTCTCCACCTCGATATCGGCATCGGCAGCCGCGACATCCAGCAGACCCAGGACCGTGGACCGGTTGGTGGTTATCTCCCATTGATAGGTCTTGTTCAGCCCGGTGCCGTTCTTGGTCTCGCCCTGGGCGGCGCCCTTGTTGAACTCGAGGATGATGCCCGCCCGCACCTCGGTGGTCGTATCCGGCTCCTCCGGCTCATCGAAGAGATCGGTCTCGTAATAGAGGCCGAGGGTGGCCCCGCCGACGATGATGATCAGGACCAGCATGCCGATGGCCGCGCCTTTGCCCATTCTATCGCCCTCCCTGATCCGAGACATGTCGGCGCGAGATCCGATATTCGAGAGATATCCGGGATAGAAGAGCCATCAACGGACCCGGAGCGTGGCGGGGGGTGTCGTGGGGTCCGCTATCGGGTGTCCTGTCAGTATGGTCATTGCCGAACCGGTGTCTCATGGTCAGCCACAGGGGCAATCCCACCAGGGTGAAGGTGATGACACTGGAATAGAGGTGCATGAGGGCGAAGGGGACACCCAGAAGGTAGACCAGCGTGAGGTTGGCCGGGGTATGGGCGTACCAGAACCAGAAGACCCCGAAGTTGGTCCAGGTGTCGAAGACCAGGGTAAAGAGGATACCGAACCCGGTGAACTTGAGCACCGAGCCGGCGTTGAACTCGGTAAGGCCGGCGGCCGCCCTGCGGCGGGTCAGCCAACCGGCCAGGGCCACCAGGGCGTATCCCGAATAGGTGAACAGCAGGATCCCTCCTAAGGGAAACAGGTTATTGGTTGATAGCAATCCCACATGGCCCATGGCCACATCTGAGACATAGAGCGTGACCAGGGTCACCAGCAACGCCCTCCCCAGGGGCAGCAACATCACAGCCAGGAAAGCTGTCACCATCAGGGTCTCGAAGTTGGCCAGGCCTGACAGCAGGACGCGTCCGCCGGCCCCCAGGGCCAAAAGGCCTATTGCGACGAACATCTGGGCCAAGGGTCGTCCTTCGAGCAGGGCTCCGCTTCGGGCGGTTCCGGTCGTTGGACGTGAAGCAACTGGTCTGTGAAACGTATGGGATACCCCCAGGTTCAGCTCCCCTAGATGATATCGGCTATTAACCGTTACGCCCGCGGCGATGGTCCATCGGACTCCCTGCACCACCGGTCTGATGGTCCAGTATGATGTGGCGCTTGGGGAAGTGATGATTTGGGGGTACGACCTGAGCAAACATGATCAGAGACGCAATCCAAGCGCCAAGACTGGAAAGGTCGGAAGGTCGTGTTCCATAATATAATATAAAAGGAATTAACTCGGGGCGGATGTCAAATCTTGCGACCAGCCTGAATCTGTTGGCTGTTGGTTGGCGCTTGGCGCTTGGCACGAAAACCTTATTTGCTTTCAAATCCTCGATAGTCTGTACGCATGTCTTCCCAAACCGTGACCGTCAGCTTCGATGAGACGCGCCTCAAAGCCCTGGACAGAGCCGTAGCCAGCAATGGCTTCGCTGACCGGAGCGAGCTGATCGAGGTAACCATGCGCCGATACCTCCACCGTCAACTGCTGGATGAGTTGAAGAACCAATCCAAAAAGCGTCAACTTTCAGAAGAAGAGCTGGTGGAAGAGTTAAAAGCTCTCAAGCAAATTCGACGAAAACTCTGGAAAAGGGACCATGAGCACTTGCTTTCTGGATAATAATATTTTCATCACCGCTTTCCACGAGCGTACGGCTGAGAGTCTTGAGGTTATCTAACAGTTTTATGAAAACAAAACACTACAACCGGTGGTCTCCTCGTTGCTCATCGAAGAGGTCTTGAACCGGTTACGGTTCCTGGGTGGGCGGAATATCATTGGTCTCGCAAGAGAATTCATCCTGGATATCCCCCGTTTACAAATTATGGAACACATTGAGTATGCTCATCTGCTCCCCACCTTCGCCCCCAAGGTGAAAGACCCCGATGATTTGCCGCACATCTGTGCCGCCACCGTGGCCGAATGCTGCTGGTTCATCACTTTAAATCGCAGGCTGGCCCGTGAAACGGAAGGCGTCGATTTCGAATTTGTGACACCAGAGGAGTGGTTGGCGAGGCTCCCCACCTGATCAATGTTGACGGGGAGCACCCAGGACGTTATCTACCTGGGGTGTGGTGCCTGCGCCGGTAGCCCGTCGGACCCACTGACCACGGTTGGACCATGGAACCAAGGTCAGGGGTTAAGACCCGGGGTCAAGCACAACCTATAAAGCCCGGTCCGGGGATGATAGTTACGATATTCCATGGACTCGATACGTGGATTCTCCCTGGTCGTGGCCTGCCTGCTGATCAGTGTCTGGGTCGCCGGCTGCCTGGATGAAGAGAGCGATAACGAGGCCCCGGTGGCCAAGGCCGCCATGGTCAACAAGGTGAAGGAGCTGGACACCGGCAAGCAGTATAAGTTCACCGGCAAGGGCTCCACCGACCCCGACGGCGACACCCTGGAGTACTTCTGGGATTTTGACGATAATGTGGATACCGATGACAACGACGATGCCACCGATGACGCCAACAAGGAAGGGAAAGAGGTGGCCTGGACCTATTACAAGAAAGGTACCTATACCATAACCCTGACCGTCACTGACGGCTCCCTGACCTCCACCGACGAGCTCGTGGTCAAGGTCGCCAAGCCGGAAGGTATCCTGAACGCCGACCTTCAGACCGATGGCGATACCCGCCAGACCCTGGGACCCGACAAGGAAGCCGACATGGATTTCGACGGCTCGGGCTCGGAGAACTCGGAAGGCGGCAAGGAGAACATCGTCAAGCACGAATGGGACTTCTCCTACGATTACAAAGAGGACTTCGTCACCGACAAGGATACCAAGGAGCAGGACTCCACCTCCCACAGCTTCGAGACGGGGCGCTATATCGTGGTCCTGAGGATAACCAACAGCACCGATTACACCGCCCTGTCTGACGGCATGATGCTGGAGTTCAACTTCAACCGCAGCGTGGATAACACCATCGACAATGACAACACCCCCCAGAGCTACGACCTGCCGGTCAACACCCTGGGCGCCTACATGGTCAGGGCCGAGCTTCAATACGACGCCGGCTTCTGGCACGACAACGACCTGGACCTGGTCATATACAACGCCACCGGTGAAGAGGTGGCCCGCAACGAGACCCATGACACCGACAACCGCCAGCAGTCGAATACCATCGAGCTCGAGGCCTCGGACGACCTCTTCGATGAGGATGGCGAGCTGGGCGAGTGGCAGGTCGATGTGGAACATCAGCGTTCCACCGGCGGGGAGGCCGAGTACGAGCTCTACCTCGACGTGTTCTACTACTACTGACATCCATAACCTCAATGATCGATATTGGGACCACCGAAAGATTCTGGGCGATCCGGTAACGGTTTGAAATAACCGGAGGTATCCAAAGGCCTGACCCGACCTTTCCCGGCCGGAGATGAGGCCAGGGTCCCGTGGTCATTGAGGTATATTTGTCATCCCGGGAAACTCCATTCCACGTCGTCAAAGATAGTCGTTCTTCAAGTTCATATCCCCCACTTCTCGACGATAAATTTGCCCCACGCCAAGGTTTTAATAGAACTTGCCAATCGGGTTGGACATGGTTTTAATGGCGGATTGGCCAACAATGGACAGCTATCCCGGGCCCCCAACCCAGGCCGGAGCCTGTCCGATGGAATGGCTAAAACCGCTGGAAGGACCACATGTATTCGCAGCGCCAAAGAGGGGGCTCTAAGGTGGAAAAACAGCAAATATTCAGTATCATTACCATAGTCGTACTCGTCCTTGGTCTTGCCATCCTACCATGGTGGTCCATGACCACAAGTTCAAAGATGGACTTCTTTGGCGAAACCATGGAGATGGAAGGGAAGCAATCAGTAGGCATCCTTAGATCAAAGGTAACTTTGGAAATGGGAGGGGCAGAGGAATCGAACACCACATCTCTTGGTGATTACAAGGACAATGTAACCGGCTTTGGCGAAGGCCCCGGAGGCAAGCTGGTCATCGTGGCCGTCCTGGTCATAGTCACCCTGGTCGTGGCCATCCTGGCTCTGGTCTTCTCTTTCCTGTCCTTCGACAAGAGCATGCTCCTGGCCGGTATCTTGAGTTTCGTCGTCCTGGGCCTGGCGCTTCTGTCAGCGATAATGCATGTATCGGCCATCAATGAATATATCGAAGATAATTTCACCTCATTGGAAGATGGCAAGAAGGACGACAATGGATACTGGCATAGGGAGGAGATGAAAGAAGAAGGTGTATCTTACGAGCTCTCTCGCGGCGC
>CAYSUX010000187.1:0-6024 GCA_964434315.1 uncultured archaeon | reverse complement strand
TTGGCCACCAGTCCCATTCTATGACCTGCCCGCCCCAGGCGTTGAATGAGCCGTGAGGCGTCGCGAGGCGAATTGTACTGCAGCACCAGTTGGGTATTGCCCACATCGATGCCCAGTTCCAGTGATGATGTGCAGATGATGCCCTTTAGCTCTCCGGTCTTGTAGGCCTGCTCGGTCTCGACCCGCACCTGTTTGGCCAGTGAGCCATGATGGACCGCCACAGCCTTGTCAGGCTTCCAGAGTCCCCAGCGAACTCCCAGGGCCTCGGCCGTATCCCGGGTATTGACGAACAGCAGGGTGGGCCCCGCGGTCTCCACCTGTTGGGCGCAGTAGCGCAGGCAGGCGATACGCTCCGGCTCCCAGAAGAGCTCCATGGAAAGGCGTTGGTCCTCCTTGGTGGGTTCGGGCGATTCCACCAGCAGATCGGTCCGGCGCGACAGGGCGGGAGCCACTATCTTTACCTTCCGGCCGACACCGCCAAGGAATGCCGAAACCACCTCGGGTGTGCCGACAGTGGCCGAAAGTCCGATACGCTGGAACTCGCCGGCCAGCAACGCCAGGCGCTCAAGCCCCACGGCCAGTTGGGCGCCCCTTTGGGATTCGGCCAGTTCATGGACCTCGTCAACTACCACATACCTTACATTGGCCAATTGCAGGCGTAAACGCTTGCCTGAGAGCATTATCTGCAATGTCTCCGGCGTGGTGATCAGCAGGGTCGGCGGATCCCTGGATTGGCGGGTCCGTTCGGCCTGGGAGGTATCACCATGGCGGACCGCCACATCGATACCGAGCCTGTCGCCCAGTTCCCCCAGTCGTCGCAGCATATCACGGTTCAGGGCCCGCAAAGGCGTGATGTAAAGGGCGGATATGGGTCTGTGTTCCCGGGCGCTGTCCAGTAATCGGTGGAAAAGGGGAACGACGGCGGCTTCGGTCTTGCCCACGCCGGTGGGAGCGATCAGGAGGCAGTGCTTGCCCGAAAGCAGGGGAGCCTTCAACGCGGCCTGGGCCGGGGTGGCACGTTCCAGGCCCATATCGGTGATGACCTCGGCCAGTCGGGGGTGTAGCCCGGTAAGCCAATCGCTCCTAGTTCCCGGGGTCATGGGCTCCCACCTCTCCCGGATTCCTCCATTGGCTCCATTGGCTCCCTTGGTTCCTTTGGCTCCTTATGCTTCAACGATTCCCTGAGCTCCTTTACCGTTCCAAGCTCGACACCCTCAAGGGTCGTGACAATGGCCTCATCCCAGTCAACAAAGCCGTTGGTCAGCAAAGGACCCATGCCCATGGTCCCGGGTCGATTGACCGGCCTGCCTGCCTTCTCCACGAAGGCGGGCATGAGCCACAGCTCGCCGTAAGCCCCGGGATAGCGCTCACGAGCCACATCATTGAACCGGGCCCTGACCCAGCATGGCAAGATATGGTTCTCACCGGGCAGGCCGGTCGGCAACAGAACCGCCGGGTGATTGTGCCCAATGACCACCACCGGCTGGGCCATGACCTCCTCCGAAGGCCAGGCATGGCCATGACACAGACCCAAACCTGTTGCGCTGGACCGACCGGGATCATCGGTCACGGAGTCACAGAGGGCACGTAGATGTTCACCTATTGAACCGGCCTCTTCCGCTCCCTGGTCTTCGGCTTGGTCCTCTTTATTTAAATAGTCCACGTCGGAAGAACTTTTATCTTGGATATTATCGTCATGCTTGCCATTTCCCTTGTCATCGCCTTGGCCTTCGCCCTTGCCTTTGCTTGTATCCTCGACCTGGCCTTCGCCCTTGCCTTTGCTTGTGTCCTCAGCCTGGTCTTCGCCATAACCTTTGCTTGTGTCCTCGGCCTGGCCTTCGCCCTTGCTTTCTCCTTTGTCCTCGCCATTGCTCTCTGTCGGCTCGCCTGGTTTTCCCAGAGCCTTTCGGAACCATTCATGAGGGCTGATGACACATCCCTCAGGCAGGTGAACCACTGTCCTGGGAGGCAACTGGGAATAGAGATTGCCATCATGGTTGCCGGGGACCACCTCCAGAGCCACCTCAAGCTTCATAAGTGTCGAGAACAGGTTGAACAGCTCGGACCGCTCCCGGCGGTGGCTGAAGGGGATCAGGTGCTTCAGGTCGCCGTTGAGCACCAGCCGTTGGGCCCCGGTCCGCTCCAGTAGCTCCACCACCCGCGCCGTCCGCTCCGCCGCCTTGGAGGGCACCCAGATCCCGTCGCGCAGTAGCTCCACCTCGTGGCCGAAGTGGAGGTCAGCGAGGATGAGCGTGTGGGTGGCCGGATCAAAGAGCGCCGGTTGGCCCGGAACTGGGGCGGGGCGGGAGGAGAGGCAAGAGGCGGCGATGGAGGGTGTATGGGGCAACAGGGCGGGTGAGGGTGCGGGAGGCCATGAGGGTTTGGGTGGGCCTGGCCACACAACCAATTTCAATTGAAACTCTTTATAAGAACAGCTATAAACAATTATCCAAAACGGTGTCGCTCCCGCTTCATTTCAAGCAGCAATTCATCCTCACTTGGCAGTTGTAGCTTATATCGGCTGGCAAATATCTGTTCATTCTCATCACCAAGCACATATCGGACAACAGCATCGTTCTTTTGTGTAACCAGGATAAGTCCCACCGTTGGATTTTCATCCGCCTCGCAGACCTCCCTATCATAGAAATTCACGTACATCTGCATCTGCCCGAGGCCTCTATGGGATAACTTCGCGGTCTTCAGGTCGATTATCAGATAGCATTTGAGATGTATATGATAGAATACCAGATCAGGATAAAAATGATCGCCATCCAGCGTGATTCGTTTCTGGCGGCCAATAAAAGCGAATCCCGTACTAAGCTCCAGCAAGAAATCCTGCAGATGCGATATCAACGCAGTTTCGAGGTCGCTTTCCAAGAGCCGATGTGATTCGGGCAGGTCAAGGAATTCCAGCACGTATGGATCCTTGATAATATCTATCGGTTCTTCAGGGGTTTGCCTTCGAACAGCCTGTTTGGTTGATTCCGAATTATCTCGATTTTTGATCAGCCGTTCATAATACATCGAGTTGATCTGACGCTCAAGCTGACGGATGCTCCAGTTATTCCGTATAGCCTCGGTTTCGTAAAAAGACCGTGCTTGCTTATTGGTCAGCCTCATCAGAGTTCGGTAATGCGACCATCCAAGGGCAGGATCGAATCCTTTTTTTGAATTCACTACACACCGTGTATCATTTTCAATTTCTTTGTTAAATCCATCATCCGAAGGTTCAAACTCGAATGAGTCTCGTTCGGTGTAATGAATTTGGGGGACATGATCCGAATATGCCAAATAGAAACTTCGAAAAAACCGCAGGTTTGCAACTGAAAATCCTTTCCCATACCGCTCGGCCAATCTGATGGAGAGCTCATTGATGACCTGTTTACCATATTCGGCCCGGATTGCTCCTTGTTGCTTTTCTTCGACGATCTCTCGTCCGATTTTCCAATAAGCAAGAACCATCTGACTGTTGACATTGCGTACTACCTGGGTTCGGGCTTGCTCCAAAATCGTAACCACTCGCTTGAACAGGAGGGATTCCGGGGGCGTAAAGGCGGTATTACTCTCACATATCATGAAAATCACCTAGAGCCTTGGCAGAATCGACAAATCCTATTCGTTTCTGTGTTCGAGTATCGGGGCTCATAACAACCAGAAATTGGAATGGACCTGAGAGCTTAACCCTTCCGGTACTGTAAAAGCCGGCTGAATAACTCAGAATTATCAATGAACTGTGAGTCTTTCATTTTTTTTTAACAGATACGGTTCCAGAATATTTGACCGGCAAGATATTCATCAAATCAGAATGTCAACACCTTCCACCCATCTTTCAGGTATCTGGTCAGGTCGGCGCCCATGCTACCTGCCATCCAGGCGGCCCGGTGCCGTCCGCTCCGCCGCCCTCGACGGCACACAGGCCCCACCGCGCAATAGCTCCACCTCGTGGCCGAAGTGCAGGTCGGCTGCGGCCGGCAAAGCTGGTCCGGCCCAGCTATGCTGTCCCGGTCCATGTGGGGGTGGCCGGCTCCCGGAGGGGGTTGGACTTGGATGGGCATGGGCGAGGAGCCAGGCAGACTGAGATCCACATTCCGAAAAATCAGTTGGCTTTGTCGGTGCCGACTATCTCACCCAGATAGGGGCCAAAGGCGGCCAGAGCCTCCCTGGGGCTGACAAAGGACCTGGTGGCGAAGTACTGATACCAACCGCAGGCCCGGTCGCACCTGGACATGATGTATCGTTGGGCCCGGGCATGACGGGAGCGCAGGTAATCGTTGAGCGGGGTCCGGGTCAGGTTGACGCTCTTTGTACCCCGGATATGGCAGGGATAGTAGATGGAGCCGTCCACGTCGATGACGATGGACGACGAATCGCAACTGTGGGGTTGATCTATCCGGTCCAGAAAACCCCTGGGCGTCGTGATGGTGCCGGGGTAGAGCTGCTGGAGTCTGAGTATCTCGTCGCGAAAGGCCTCCCGTTCCGGAAACCGGTCCTTGTATCGATCAAGTTGGCAGGCGGGCATGACCACCGTCCGGGCCCCGGTCTCCCGGATCCGCTCTATCTTCCATTCCAGTTCGCCCAGGTCCTCGTTCATGACCACGATCTGAACACAGATGGGAGCGCCCCAGGCCTGGAACTCCTCCAGCCGGTCATAGAGCTTCAGATTGTCATGGCCCTCGTCGATGGAGATATGAAGCCAGTCCAGTTGGGAGCAGATGGTCTCCATCGGCAACCGGTCGACCATCGGACCGTTGGTGGTCAAAAAGAGAAAGAAGGGATGGTCGTGGGCGTATTCGAGTATCTGCAGCAGGTCCTTGCGCTGCAGGGGGTCGCCACCTTCCAGTGAGACCATCATTATCGACGATTTAGCCAGGTTGTCCAGCACCTTGCAGAAATCCCGGGTCGAGAGCTCGGGGGTCTTCTGAGTCCAGATGTCGCAGAACTTGCAGCGCATGCCGCAGCGGTTGGTGGTCTTGAACGAGGCATAGACCGGATAGATGGCCGAGCCGGCCAGCATGTTGGAAGCCTGCCAGCCCCCCTGTTGAAGCCATTTGCTCACCGGTAGGCGTGCGTTCCGCGGTCCCTTGGAAGGGTTTGCCATTGGCCGGTCGAGGGCGATTGTGGATATAAAATGGGAGGACGATGGAGTGGCTTGTCAGTTGACTGGCTGACTGGATGGCCAGCTCCAGCTTGGAATCACAGACAGGGCATTTATCGAGTTTCCTGGCTGGTTGACTGTTGTGATGGATGGATGGGCGAAGCAAAGCAAAGCCCGGGAAAGGTGGGGACTAGACGAAGGGCTGGAACGAAATGGAAGCCAGCGGAGGAGGCATGCCGACCAGCCGTTCGAAGTGGAGTGGAGTAGATGTATGGAGAGGTGGATGTGGAGCGCCTGCCCTGCAAAACCGAAGTCAGGGGAGGTAGAGACCCACCGCTTGACTGGATGAAACAGTTCTTTACCCGAAGCAAACCGCTCAGCGCAGATATCCCCGGTAGGCCTTCTTGCGATGCCCGATACGCAGGATAAGCTCTTCCGGGTCCTGGTGTTCGCCTGCCGCGACCGCTATTAACCGCCCTCACCCGCCGATAACCGCCAATAGGCACCCTCACCCGCCTTTCGCCGCCTCTGCTTCACCCAAGCCCACCCATCCTGACACCTCCTGACTCGTCGTGTCATGATGTCCCCGGCCGGTGTCGAGGTCGGGCATGCCTATTCCGGCGGTTCCCTGGCCAAAATGAGCCTGGCCGGTACCGGCAGTTCGGGAGCTTTCTCGGAACTGTCTGCCGTCTCGGTTGTCGCCTCGGTTGCCATCTCGGTTGTCGCCTCGGTTGCCGTCTCCCGGGCATCCTTTCTTTTTGCTTCTGACTTCACCTGGTCATCCACTGTCTCGACCACCGGACCATCCACCAGGTCCGGGTCATTCGCCAGGTCATCCATTGTCTCGACCACCGGACCATCCACCGGTCCCGGTCCGGGGCCCCTGTCCCGGTCCCGTCCGACAGCGATATCCCTCTCCGGGCTCTCTC
>CAYSUX010000186.1:0-6025 GCA_964434315.1 uncultured archaeon | reverse complement strand
GCCAACGCCCGGACCATCCGAGTGATATGCTCGGGAAGGGTGAAGAACGACTGGGTCCAGCAGGCCCTGGATCAGGGGGTGGGTGAGGTCCTGGTGGCTGGCTGAGAGTTTCCAACCTGCCATTACATCTTCAGTCCGTCCACACAGAAGGGGCAAGAGACCGATAACTATTTACCAATCCTCTACAGTATTATTGCCAGGAGCGGATCAAATGCTCTCTCAGGCTCAAGCCACCCATATCCTCCGCAGTCTCCAGGCGCTGCCCTCAACTCAGGTTGCACAGGTAGAAGATTTCATCAAATTCCTCACCGTCAGGTATGACCAACAAGCAGAGGAAGATGATAGAACATACTGGACCGAAGAGGACCTGGAGGATATTACGCGAGCCGCTATGAGCTATGCTGAATAATAGACTACGAGGAGGGAAAGAGAAATGGTTGTAAGTCCCGGCGATGTTGTAACCGTCAAGTTTCCAGGTGTGAAAAAGACCAAACGGAGGCCAGCGGTGATAGTCTCAAGTGACGCCTACCATGCCGTAAGACCCGACGTAATCCTGGGCCTGATCACCAGCCGTACCAAAGCCGCGACAGGCCCCATGGATTGTCGGCTCGCAGACTGGAAGGAAGCCGGCCTTCTTCATTCTTCAGCCTTTCGGGCCTTCCTTGTAACCATGCCTGCCAACCAGGTCACTCCCATCGGTCAACTCTCGACTAAAGACTGGCAAGCGGTCCAGGATCGAATCGGAAAAGCCATCGCGCTGGACTGAAGGCCATAAAGATGGCTATGTTCTGAATGAGGACTGGCAGACCATGCCCCTGGGCTTCGACACCCTCAGCCACGGCAACATTCCGGTGGGTTTCTTCAACATCGACACCGACTGCTTTCTCATCGACAATCTCTTCGTCTTCGCCAGCGACCTCTGCCGGTGGCTCACCCAATGGGCCGGCGGCCTGGGCCCAAACGAGGAGCTGAACACCACTGGATAATTCCATGTCATCGAGAGCGCCCGGCCGACATCGGCAGCCTCTCAGCCAGCAAAGCTGTCTTCGGTCTTGAATCGAGCTTCAAGACCTCCGCAGACACGCCCTCGCGGGCGGTCTCGCGGCCTCCACGGCGCCATCCGGGGCACCCACCTCGACGGCTTCATCGGCGAGGTTTACAGACTTTATCCCTTCCCCGCCCGGCCAGAGAACTTCAAGCAGCAGCCCGAGGGCCACCGCAACCGAGAACCGGTGGAGGATCTTTTGCGGCAATTTGCCACCCGGCGGGCGATCCCTATCATCTCCAACCGCGACACCGACACCGACACCGACACCGACACCCTTACCATCGGCGAATTCATTTTTTCTCGGGCAGTCTTCCACCAGATACTTGACTACCTCGACCGCGGTGGCATGCCCGGCTGGCGCGATGGGCGGCGGCCGGAGTATGTGGCGGCGACGGCGGAGGCTGTGCGGAGGGCGGGGAATTGGCTGTTCGGGAGGTCTTGACATGGCCTATCCAGATGAAGAAAAACCCATTCAATCCCATACTGATTTCAAAGAAAGATTGTATCTAAGAATGCGGCAAGGAGCTTTGTTGGGTTTTATTTCTGCCTCGATTCTCACCATCTGGGTTTTTCTATTCGGTTCATACAAATCATGGTCGAGCCTGGTCGTTTTGTTCATCGGAATGTTCTATATAGTCTTCCAAATACCTTTGTCACATTTTGGATATGACCGGGTCAAGATGATCATCGAACACAATCGTGAACTCAAGGAAAATACAAAGAAATGATCTGTTTGTCAATCATCGAGGTTTGGATTACCAAGTCACCTTCGTAATCTCCATGGCCTTGTCCGGACACGCAAAGCCGCACTCGTTGCAGTCCTCGCATAAGAACTCGGTGACCAGTATCTTGCCGTCGCTCACCTGCAGAGCCGAGGTGGGGCAGATGTCCACGCACACCGGCTCGCGCAGGCCGCCGCACATCCGGCATTTCTCGTTGTCGATCTCGACGACCATGTTCAGGCCTCCTCCGGGCTATATTCCCGGCCCCGGCCTCGGCGTTGGCTCTCGGCAGCCTGTCGGGGCGGCATCTGCGGCACCTCGGTGGCCTGTTCTTGGTTTTCCTGTCCCCGAGGGTTTACTGTTCAGCTACAATTCAGCTATTCTGCTACTGTCTCAACTGTCTCCTACTGTCCCTTACTGTCTCAGGCCTGTGTTCTCTTCTGTGGTTTGGTTGGAAGCTGCCACAACCACTCCCCATCGTCGTGAAAGGCCTACTCTCCCCTTACTCTCCCCTTACTCTCCCATAAAAGGCCGCCGATGGGGGAGAGGGTACTGGTTACTCTCCGGTGAGGACATAATATCCAGTAGGGTCTTTGGTACTTTCCCCCTCCAATCGATTAGGCCTGAAGTTTTCCATTCATTGATTTTACGATGGATATGACTGCTTGACTTGCCGGTGATTGCTATAATCTCCTTGGCTTTGATACGCCCCTTTTTCTTCAGGTAAGCAATGACTTTTGCCAAATCGGGGTCATCCGTATGTGTCTCCGGCCTCGGTGTAAAAGGGAGAGGGTGCCCCTCCAGCCTGAAGGTCACCTTGAAGGCCAGACCCACCTCCTTGAACCCCGACCCTGTCAGACCCCGCACGGCCATGGCCTGCCTCATCCTGGCGATGCCCTGGCCCCAGTGCTCGATAAGTCCCAGATCGCGGAAGATCAGGGCGATGAAACGGTTGCGAGCCTCAGAGACGCCGCTGCCCAGAGTGTCGAGGCTGACGCCCACAGGCAGAGCGCCGGGGCTGGTGATCTCCGTCACCTCATCCGGGCAGGCGAAGCCGAACTCGTTAGGCCCTCCCAAAGGCTAGCAGAGCCGGAGCCAAGAGCCAAAAAGGTAATTAAGCTGCAAGCCTACCTCATGGGCATGCAACAATTCAAGATAATCGTTGAAAAGCACCCCGAGGGGTTTGTGGCCTATCCCCTGGGACTGAAGGGCGTCGTCGTGGGGGAGGGAGACACCTACGAGGAAGCCCTGACCGATGTGCAGTCGGCTATCAAGTTCCACATCGAGACATTTGGTGATGAGGCTGCAGTTCTCGATGAATCGCCGGTTCTGGAAGCCTTTGTGGCTGAAGCAGGCGTGGCCGTCTGATGTCAAAATTCCCGGTCTCAGCACCGAAGCGAAAGGTTATCAAAGCATTGGGAAAGCTCGGTTTCAAGATTGTCAGAGAGGCCGAGCATATCGCCATGGTTAAAGAGAATCCAGATGGGACGAAAACTCCACTGACCATGCCCAATCATGTTCGTATCAAAGGCGCGACATTAAGGGTTATCTGTACCCAATCAGGAATATCTCGCGATGATTTTTTGAAAGTCTATGGGAAAAGGTAGGCCAAACTGAACTACCAAGTCACCTTCGTAATCTCCATGGCCTTGTCAGGGCAGGCGAATCCGCACTCGTTGCAGTCCTCGCATAAGAACTCGGTGACCAGTATCTTGCCGTCGCTCACCTGCAGAGCCGAGGTGGGGCAGATGTCCACGCACACCGGCTCGCGCAGGCCGCCGCACATCCGGCATTTCTCGTTGTCGATCTCGACGACCATGTTCAGGCCTCCTTTGCCCGGGTGGCCTTGGCCTTGGCCTTAGCCTTGACCTTGGCCTTAGCCTTGACCTTGGCCTTAGCCTTGACCTTGACTTTTGAGGTCTTGGCCTGGGCGGGTGCCTCCTCGCCCGGCTTGACCAGGGTGTAGTCCTTGGTGTGGTGCCACTCGTCCACCCAGATGCGGCGCAGACAATGGCAATCACCACTGGGTATGGCTGCCTGGGTCTCCAGCTTCACATGGGTGTTGAAGACCTCGTTGATGTCCTCGATGACCGTGGTGAACCACTTGTCGCAGCCTTTCAGGTCCTCTTCCATGGGAGCGTCGTAGCGGCGGGCGAAATCAGGCCAGGGGCAGCGGTCCCAGCGCACGAAGACCTCGTTGGCGTCAGCCTTGTCGCTCTCGACCACCTTGGCGTCCTCGCCCATGTTGATGGAACTGCCGACGATGCGCCTGGCGATATCGGTGACGAACTTCTTGGGTCCCTTGGTGACATCGAGTCCGCCGAAGTAGGTCTTGGCGGTGTCGTGGCCCACTATCTCCCAGGCCCGTAGCACCAGATCCATGGGATCGGTACCTTCCTTTGCGAACTCCAGGGCGGCCTGGCGCCATTCGTACCAGGTGGCCCGCTCGATGTTGCCCAGGGTGTTGAACTTGCGATACATTGTCATCAGTTCTTTTTCAAGGTTCACAGGCATCATCACACCTCCTACATCCTCACTCCTATGCGATAGCCGTCATGGACGGCATGGGAAAGATTGCGGGGAACGATGGCATCCCCCAGTACATAGGTCTCGGCCCCCAGCTCCCTGGCCGAGGTTTCCAGCCCCCGCTCCGGCTCCCGGGTGGTGTAGATGACCGTATCGGCCTTCACCGGGAATTTCATGCCATGGAGCATCTCTATCACCAACTGGTCGTCCTCGATGGCCAGGACCCTGGAATTGGTGTACCTGGCCACCCGGGCTCGCCCCAGCTTCATCATGTAGCGCCAGATGAGCGAGGGGTTGATGTTCTTGCCCAGCTTCTTCTCAGAAGCGATGATGGAGACCTTCTTGCCCTCTTCGACCAGGAGCAGGGCCACGCTGATGGCAGGCTTGCGGCTGCCCAGCACCGCCACGTTCTGTCCCACCTTGGCCTTGCCGTCCAGGTAATCGTGGATGGAGTAGATGCCGACCTTGTCGCTGGCGGGCATCTCGGGCCTGGGGATGGTGGTTCCGGTGGCGATGACCACGACATCGGGGTCAGCCTCCTCGAGCGTCTCTGCGGTGACGGTGGTGTTCAGCTTGAACTGGACCCCGTTCTTTTCGCACTGGGTCTTGTGGAAGGCGATTATCTTGAGCATCTCGATATCGTTGTGAAGCCCCTTGGCTGCATAGAGGATATTGCCGCCCACCTCGGGACGACTGTCATAGACGGTGACCTCGTGGCCCCGCTTGGCCGCCACCCAGGCGCATTCCATGCCCGCTGGTCCGGCCCCGACGATCATGACCTCCTTCTCATCGTCGGTGGGCTTTATCTGCCACTCCTCCTGATGGTCATGAGCGCAGATGGGGTTGATGAAACAGGTCATAGGGGCGTTACGGAACAGACGCGCCAGACAGAGGTTGCAACCGACACAATGACGGATGTCCTCTTCCCGGCCCTCCAGGACCTTCTGGGGCATGTAGGCGTCGGCTATCTGTGAGCGGCACATCTCCCAGATGTCCAGCTTGCCCTCGCCGATGGCCTTGTTGGGCAGGTCCGGGGTGAAGAGACGGTAGGCCATGGCCACCGGTATCTTCAGGTTCTGTTTGGCCCGTTCGGCATTGTAGAGCCAGGCCCCCATGGGGATGTCCCTGGAGATGACCGGATGGATCGATTCCTGCCAGCCCTGGGTGACGCTCATGACATCGACCCCGGCCTTCTCGGCCATGCGGTAGGTGACCATCGACTCCTCCGGTGTGTTGCCACCCACGTCGTTGAGCAGCTCCTCGGCGCAGAGCCGGATGACCAGGGGCATATCGCCGATCTGGTCACGAACGGCTGCGACGGTCTCGGTCATGAAGGTGCAGCGACCCTCGATGTCGCCGCCATACTCGTCGGTTCGCCGGTTGGTGTAGGATGAAAGGAAATTGGAGATGAGATAGCCCACGATGCCCGATATCTCCATGACATCGTAGCCGGCCTCGACCCCCCGGCGGGCGGCGTCGGCGTGTTGCTTTACGCAGGTCTTGATGTCAGCGTGGCTCATCTCCCGCACCGGCTCCAGGACCCGCAGACGCTGCTGGACCTTGGTGGGTCCCACGCAGTAGCCCACGTCCACGCCGCCCACACGGCCGCAGTGCATGAGCTGTATCACCGAATAGGCCCCCTGCTCCTGGATGGCGTCGGAGAGCCGCGCAAGGCCGGGGATGTACTTGTCGTCCCAGGCGCCGGCCATGCCCACGTAGCCCTTGCCCT
>CAYSUX010000185.1:2728-6031 GCA_964434315.1 uncultured archaeon | reverse complement strand
GGTGACTGTTTTGAAGCGTCGATCGATGGTGGCGGTGACCAACCGGTTGAAGAACTGCCGGTACCGCCTGGCCAGCGCGGCCAAGGCCCTGGAGGCGTTGAGCCCCCTGGGAGTGCTGGGGCGGGGCTACGGTCTGGTGTTCGACAGTCAGGGTCAACCCAGACCCCGGGCCAAAGGCCTTCGACCCGGGACGGCGATCCAGGTGCTCATGGCCGACGGCGCCCTGGATTGCGATATCACGAAGGTGAAGCTTAAACCCCCGGAGACGATAACCCAGATCGAACATGTCCCAGCAAAAGATCGACCTGCCTGAAAAGGCCGGGAATGAAGCGGGAGTCACCCTGACGCAAGAGGGAGTCGACATCACAGTCGGCCACGACGATGGATCGGCCCCCAGGGAGCACGAGGCCAGGAACGACGAACCCACCGGTTTCGAGGCCGAACTGCGCCAACTGGAATCGAAGGTGAACCGATTGGAACAGGGAGACCTCGCTCTGGAGGATGCGCTTGGTCTTTACGAGGAGGGAGTCGCCCTGACCAGACAGTTGCAGGAGACCCTGGTCAAGGCCGAGCAGAAGGTGAAGAAGCTATCCGAAGAGAAGGGATGACCTGCTGACAGCCCTGAACCCCGGTGGGCCTGTCCGCAGTGGGCGTATTTCCCGCCCCGGCAGCGAGGATTATCATTGTCACGATGGCGGTGACCGGCATTGACGATTCCTTGGTGAATCTCGGATGTGGAGCCCGCCCTGAAGTATGGCCAAGCCAGGGAAGGCTTTGCTTTTCAGTACGTCGTACATTGTCTTTTCCAATGCCCGGCAATAGCCAATTGTGGGAGCCCTCCAGAACGCGTTTTATGGAAAACTATTAAACCCCGGCCTTCGTTGGTCATAATATATCGGGGAGGTCCCCCCAATGATATCCATTAGACAAATAGCCGCATTGACAATCATCATGACCATGGTCCTGGTCGCGTTTCCCACGACCTCGGAAGCCGAGGAGGGGCAGACCGGAGAGGTCCAACGCTTTCACATGAACCTGAAAGAGGATGGAGATTTCACCCCCGAGACCCAACCCGATGAGGAAAAAACCATTACCTCAAAACCTCCCAAGAGCTACAGTAATACATTGGGTGTTGTCACACGCGAATGGAAAGCCGTGGGTACCTGGGAGGCTACACAGGGCCTGGCCTACGACCTGGACATCGACTCCCAGGCCACCTTCAATATGTGGTTTCAGGAGCGGCACGCCAGTGACGGGGCCGCGGATGCCCGAACACAGTTCG
This sequence comes from uncultured archaeon, assembly GCA_964434315.1. Taxonomy (GTDB): domain Archaea; phylum Thermoplasmatota; class Poseidoniia; order MGIII; family CAYLMJ01; genus CAYLMJ01. The sequence continues at coordinate 4,749 of CAYSUX010000185.1, read as the reverse complement.
ACTGGACCCTGAAGCTCAACGGGGCCGAGATAGCCAGCGCCCGCTCTCCAGAGCAGGATGCCGATGAAAGAGCCGAGGCCAGGGCCAGCGCCCATCTGAACGAGACCATGTTCATGGCTGGCGATGTTCTTTCCGTATACATCGAATACTGGTCATTCGATGAGATAGACATATTCTACGACAGCCCTGAGAACAACTCGGGGATGTACATCGGCGGCAACGCCATGATACCCATCGAGCTCAAGCGCAAGGGCGGGAATGTGGAGCTGACCTTTGTGGAGCCATTCGGGATAATGGCCGACGACGCGGTTGAGAACTACTGGATCCAACTGGGTATCGACGGTGAGACACTAAGCACTGAAGGTTACAAGATCGAAAAGGGGTCCGAGGGTGTCAGTATCCAGAACGCCAGCCCGAAGCCGACCATCGTCACCTGGCCCTATTCGGGTGGCGGCAAGAAGGATGTCGTCCTCACAATGAGCTTCTATCCCCACAACGGCACAACCGGTTCTTCCAGTATCGAACCCTGGGAGTTCACCATCAACGTCAACCTGGACAGTAGCAGCAGCGATGACGACCCCGGACTGGGCTTCGGCGGCGCGCTGATAGCTATTTCTTTGGCGTTCGTAGTTATCAGGAATGGTCGGAAGAGGTCCTAGATAGCCTTTACATCATCGGATGCAGAACCCAACTCGCCATCAGCCGGACCACCAGCTATGGCTCAACAGATGCTAAAAACTGAGAATTATCCTCCTAGAGTAGAGAGAGAAAACTATTAATCACAACTCCAACTCAGGTGAATTAAATCGGGTGCTTTCCCATGCCGATATCCAAGCGAACCGTAGCATTGCTGATAATTTCTTTGTTGATGGGCGCGGTCCTAGTCTCATCTCCAACCCAGGCCGAAGAACAAGAGCCACAGGGAGATGTCGCGCCTATCCACCTCAACCTAAAAGAAAGCCAGGAACTTTCCCCCGAAACGAAAGGCAATCCCGAAGATGAGGCAGTTGTTGCACAACCTCCTCAGAGTCATGAATCCACGCCAGGAAGCGCCGATTGTCTACGGACCAAACAGTGGACCGATATTGGAACCTGGATGGCTCCGGCAGTGAGCTACGATGTCCAGCTAGGCTCTTCCGTATCGTTCAATATCTGGTGGATGGAGGATGACCAGCCTTCTTCTTGTCCTACAGATAACGGAGATGGTTATCCCGCGGATGCCGAGTTTCGCTGGACCTTGAGTTCAGAATTGAATGGACAATTGGCAACTCATACCACAGGCGAGAGCAATGCCCTCGAACCGACGGAGGTCACCGGCTCCGCTTCGGTTCAGAATTCCACCAGCCTGGCCAAAGGTGATGTTCTATCCCTGAGTATCGAGTACCGCGCTTTTGAAAAAATATTTTACTATTTTGATAATGTGTCCTACCAATCCGGCACGACTCCATCGGCCAACGCCATCGTCCCCCTGGCGGCTGAAGGACGATCGTCATCAGTCACCCTGGAATTGGCACAAGCCTGGCCGATACGATTGGATGAAGCTTTGGAAGGATATTATATATGGGCCGACCTGAAAGGTGATATCGCCGATAACGAAGTAGCCTCAGTGGAAGATGGTGACGAGTATCAGGTCAACAACGCTACCATCAAGGCTGATGCGATTACCTGGCAGACCGCTTACCCGGGAGAGGCTACGATAAGTTTCTCATACGCACCCAATGGTACGGTCGAACCGGTGATAATTACCGTTGTCACCATCAAGGAAAAAAGCGATGACGACCCCGGACTGGGCTTCGGCGGCGCGCTGGTGGCCCTGGGAGCGGCGACCACGATGCTGGTTCGTCGCAGACGAAGAGACCGGTAGCCGACAAGTCCACATCGGTTGTATCGGGGCTCGGATCCGGGATTCCGACCGCCAACCTCAACGACCGACCCTGCCCCGCCTGCCCTAACCTACTCAACCTAGCCTACTCAACCTAGCCTACTCAACCTAGCCTACTCAACCTAGCCTACTCAACCTA
>CAYSUX010000185.1:0-2628 GCA_964434315.1 uncultured archaeon | reverse complement strand
GCCCGACTGCTTACTCTGCCTGCCTTGCTCTCTGGTCCTGTCCATCACGGCTATTTATAGCCAGATTCCTATCCGGCAGACAACACCTTGAGGTTCAACCATGTCAAAGTTCGGATGTTCGACCAACGGCTGTGATTACTTCTACGACGAAGAGACCGGCGATCCCGATTTCGATCTTGCGGCAAGGCCCTGGAGCGAGGTGGGTGACCATTTCTGCTGCCCCTTCTGCGGTCAGGGCAAGGACGATTTCGTCCTAGAGAAGTAAAGCAGGCCATTGACCCCCGTCCAGAGATAATTAATCCCCGTCCAGAGACCATTGACCCGTCCCGGTCTCAGGAATCCAGGCCCGTCCCGGTCATCCGCATTGGCATAGGCATAGGCATAGGCGCAGGCATACCCGTAAGCGTAAGCGTAAGCACGCATCCGGGCAGGCTGGCAGGCAGGCGGGCCGGCGGCGGGCTTGAACATCGGCATGGGCGTAGGCAGGCACGGGCTTGGGCGTCGGCATAGTCACCAGCGCATCGGCGTAGGTGTCGGCACAGGCCCAGGAACGGGTATGTAGGTGTAGGTGTAGGTGTAGGCGTAGGCGGGCCGGCGGCGCGTGCTTGGGCATCGGCATATGTCACCAGTGTATCAGCGCAGGTCCAGGCACAGGTCCAGTAACGGGTATGTGGTGTAGTGTAGGCAGGCTTTGGCGTCTGCATAGTCACCAGCGCATCGGCGTATGCGTAGGCGTAGGTATGGGTACCGGCATGGGCGTAGGCGGGCCCGGGCTCCGACAGGACGAATAGTGATGGCCCTATCCTATCTTTGGTAATGGTAAAGTCGCGATTCAATTCAACCCTTGAATCCCTTGGCTATCAGGTATATCTCCGACGAGGCCTTGCGACTGGCGGATGGAGAAAATGAACGGACCTGCCTGAAGCGCTCCCTTATCCTGGCCCTGAAATCCTGGAAATCTGCGCCCTCGAACACCTTCACCACAAAGGCGCCCCCCCGATGAAGCCATTCACAGGCGATGTCATGGGCGGTCAGGGAGAGGTGGACCGAACGGGCCTGGTCCATATCGTAGTTCCCGGACAGTTTGGGTGACATATCGGATATGACGACGTCCACGGAGCCTTTGGGGCATAGGGCGGACAGCTCATCCAGGGTCTCATCCTCGGTCAGGTCACCCTGAATGAAGTGGCACCCGGGCCAGGGTTCGATGTCCACCAGATCGATGCCAACCACCATGCCGACAGGCGGCAACTGGGTGGCGATGGCCACGGGCTTGTCGGATGACGGCTCTGTTCCGGTATCCCGGTTCATATTCCCGTCGTCGCAAATGGAAGCATCGGGACTACCGGGGATACCGGGGATACCGGGACCGCCAGGGCCAGGGTCAGCGTCATCGAACTCATCAGCCGGGTCCCGGGATCTGACATAGATGGCCGCCACCTGGGACCAGCCACCTGGAGCGGCTCCCAGGTCCAGCACGACCTGCCCCGGCTTCAGGATGTGGAAGCGCTCGTTCATCTGCTTGAGCTTGTAGGCCGAGCGGGCCCGGTAGCCCTCGGCATGGGCGGCGCGCTGGAAAGGATCCAGTTGGGCCCCCTGACGGCTGACGGATCTCCCGCCCCGGCGTCGCACATTGCGCCGGTAGGACTTCCTCCGACTCATTTGGCCGGCCTCCGGACACCCCGGGTTCCCGGAGCCTTCGCGCCCTTTCTCGGACGGGGTTTGAATACTGGGGGCGCCGGAGTGCCTTCAAGCCTGACCCGCGCCCACCGGGCCGCCCGGGTCACCTCGGGGTCCACCCCGCCCCGGGCCAGCTTCTCGATATGTTCGAACTTGGCACTGAACCATTCGGGATGATGATAGCCGATGCGGCCGATGGCCCGCAGGACCGGGGGATGTACCATCCACTCGTCGTCATCGAGCATGCGCATGAGTCGCTCGCTGGCCCCCATGACCAGTTTGGGTCTGATGCCGCCGATACGACCCAGGGCGGTGGCGCCGGCCCTCTGGATGTTCATGGATACGACCGAGAGTTTGCTGATGAGGAGGTCGATCATCGGGGCCACTGTCGATGGCTTGTAGGTTCCCACCAGGCCCAGGGCCTCGATGACCACGCCGTGGGTCCGGCTATCGCGACGTAGCGCCTGTTCCAGATGGGCTGTCAGGGGTTCGATCAGCTCGGGGTGCGGTCTGGCGATGGCGGCGGCCAGCCGAGCTCCATGGTAGGATACCATCCATTCATCATCGGTCAGGGCCTTGTCGGCGATCTGTACGATGGTCTTGGGCAGGGACCGGGAGAGCTTCAACAGGTGGTCGGCGACGGCATACCTGACCTCGTTGTTCGGGTCTCTCAGACCCGAGAGCATGTCGGCCAGGTTGGTCTTGCGGTAGTTGGTATCCCGGGCCTCCGCGGTCCATATCTCGTAGAGTCTGAGACGCACCACCTTGTGGGGAGAGGTCAGGCATGAACGGATGGCCTCCCTCAGGTCCTCCACCAGCTCGGGATGATCCTGCATCAGTTCCTGTAGGCTTTCGATAATTGCCCACTGGGCACCCGCCGGCTGATTGGGTAGGCTGGTAAGATAGGCCTTCATCACCTGGTCGCGACATTCGGACCGCTCACGGGTC
>CAYSUX010000184.1:0-6035 GCA_964434315.1 uncultured archaeon | reverse complement strand
TTGCCATTGCCATTGCCATTGCCATTGCCATTATATCAGAGGGTTGGCTAGTCCGGAGAGTTGTCTGCTGAACCCCCCCACCAGCCAGAGAACACCGGAACGCCATCGATGACCCAACCGGACGACCAGGAACCCCATGACCGGGAACCCCATGACTGGGCCCCCCATGACCGGAAACCCCATGACCGGGAACCCCATGACCGGGAACCCCATGACTGGGACCCCCTTGACCGGGACCGGATACGATCATCCAGCCCATATGCCAACAAGAACGTCCGCTGGATCCTGACCGGCGGGGGCTTCATCGCCGTCGCCATCTCCATCTTCTGGTTCTCACCCACCTGGCTCATCTACAGCCTGGGAGGCTCCAACACCGACCTGGGTCTCATCCTGGGCGGGGCCAGCCTCAGCGGTATCGCCATCTCCCTTGTCGCCTCCCGTATGGCCGACCGTTTCAGGACCGACGCCGTGCTCTGGGTCGGTGGCGGGTTGAGCCTCATCGGTGGACTGATCCTTTCCAGGGCCAACTCTCTGGCCATGGTGTTCATGGGTATGGTCATGGCCATGGGGGGCTTCTTCACCCTGCGCCCGCCGAGCACGGCCCTGCTATCCAATTCCGTTCATGCCACCCATCGCAACCGGGTCTTCGGTACCCAGTTCATGCTCAACACATCCGGTTGGGCCATCGGCAATATCATCTTGTTTTTCATCTTCCAGGGCCAGGGCACCGACGTTGAGGAGCTGGACCGGAGCCTCATACGCCTGTCGCTGCTCATCGGTACCGGGTTCGCCCTGGCCGGCGCGCTCATCAACCTCCTGGTCAGGGACCGGAATGTCCTCCATGAACAAGACGAGGGAAGTGTTGCCACCTCCCACAGCCAGAGGCGTTCGAATGGTATCGAAGGGGGCTGGACCGGTTTCAAGGCCCGCTTCGCCCCCGGGGTCTTTCCCATAGTCCTGATCACCCTGACAACCCCCTTCATCATCGGTTTCGGCGCCGGGACCACAGTGCCCTTTCTGCCTAGATTCTTCTTCGATGTCTACGATCTGGACCTTGCAGATCTGAGTCTGGCCTTTGCCGGGCTGACCATCGCCACCGCCTTTTGGGGTAAGCTCTCGGCCAATCTGGCCGACCGGTATGGCCGGATCGAGATAATCGTGGCCAACCAGATGGTGGCGGTGGTGTTGCTCTACATCCTGGCCAGCTATCCGCCCTTCCTGCTGGCCCTATGCACATTGATCCTGCGCAATGCCCTGATGAACGGAGCCTGGCCGATCTACAACTCGCTGCAGATGGAGTACACCCCCCGCCGCTACCGCAGTCAGGTATCGGCCTTGACCACCAACAGCTTCTCGGCCACATTCGCCATCGGCCAGATGAACGGCGGGTTGATGGTGGATGGGGCGGGCTTCTATCTGGCTTTCTTCACCACCGCCACCCTCTATCTTGTGGGTACCCTGATGATGTGGCGGATCCGGTCGTTGATGGGTCGGATCCCATCATCCGAGGATGGGGGCAGAGTCAGGGATCAGGCGGAAAATGATGATACCGGATGATGGTCGGACTTGCCGTTCCTTTATATATGGGTCGTCGCCAGAGCACTATTTTGAGTTCAAGGCCCGACACGCCAAGATTGAATAACCCGTTGGATATGCCAGGTGAGCCAAGAGGTGATATAATGACCGATATCCCAAGGTTCACCGGCTTTCCGGAAGAGGCGCTCCAGTTCTATGCCAAGCTGGCCCTCAACAACAATCGCGAGTGGTTCAACCCGCGCAAAGAGTACTTTAGAAACACGGTGTTGGCACCGGCACAGTCCTTTGTGGAAGCCCTGGGTCAAAGGTTGCAAGATGAGCTGTCCCGGGATATCCAATTCGACCCCCGTACCAGTGGCTCGGGCTCTATAAAACGGATCTATCGGGATACCCGTTTTTCCAAAGACAAGACACCTTACAAGACCAATCTGGGCATCCATTTCTGGCAGGGACACCGGGAACGGAAGTTCGCCAACCCCGGTTTCTTCTTCCACATGGGACTGGACGGGACCCTGCTCTATTGCGGCCATTACGAGTTTCCCCGGCCCATGCTGGCAGCCTATCGGAAGGTGGTGGATGACCCAGAACTGGGAGCCGAGCTGGAAACCCTGCTGGCCAAACTCCGCACCATACCCGGCTTCGACACCGGCGGCAGCCATTACAAGCGAGTGCCCCGGGGCTTTGCCGGAGACCATCCCAGGGCCGACCTTCTGCGCTACAATGCCCTGTGGGCGGCATCGCCCCAGATAGACGAGGAGGTCGTGTTGACCACCGGGCTGGTCGATACCTGCCTGGAATACGCCAAGGTGATGCTACCCCTGAATAAATGGCTGGCCAAGGTGGACCGGATGGTGGAGGATTGACTACCCCTGTCATCCCGGTTCCCGGAAGGTCCTGCAGATACCTGAGATCGCCTGAATTCTCACTCTTTACCGGGCCACCGGTAACAGCCAACCTCGCAGTACGGCGTAAACCCAAGTCGCCGGTACATCCCGGTGGCCTCGGCTGACGAGTAGAGGGTACCGATACGACAACCCCGCCCGCGGGCCTCCAGCAAGGCCCTCAAAGTGATGGCCGTTCCGATTCCCCGATGTTGATACTCGGGTCTGGTCCCGATGTAGGAGAGACCGGCGACCTCACCGCTGATAAAGAGAGAGGCCGTGGCCACAGGCTCTCCATCCAGCCGGGCCAGCAGATGTTGCAATGGTTGTTTTGATCCCACGCCCAGGTATGCCAACAGCTCGAACCAGGCCATGCCGGCCAGGTCGGGGAACTCGTAGATGGGCATGATGATGTCGCACCAGACCTTGAGGGTGGCTTCATCTCGCACCGGTTCGATGGTGAGACCTCCACACCCCGGCTCTTCCCCGGATGGTCCGACAAGGTCGATAGCCATACCAAGGCCTTTGAACCAGAGCTCGAAACCGGCGGCCACCAGGTGGCGAGCCAGATCAGCGGGTAGTGAGGATGGCCCGACCCACCAGCGAATTGGGATATCGTGTGACCGCGCCCGTTCGATGATCGTTTCGATGGTATCTCCAACCCGTTCCGGTTCCAGCCGGGCCAGGAAGATGTTGTTGAAGAGCTGATAGGGGATGTTCGAGAGGGTCCAGGCGTGGTCGGACTCATCGTTCCACTGGATATTCGGCCAACCGGCCCAGTAGCGCCAGCACCGGATGTGGTTGGTCTCGATGACCCTGGCCATACCCTCGGATGGCAGTTCCATGGGATGCTGGTCCAGGGTGTCATGCTCCATGTTTTGCTTCCCATTTCAGGCGACCGAGGCAACCTCCGGACCCATGTCAAGACCTCCGATGGCGGCCAGCGCGCCGATAAGGCCTCGTTGACCGACAACCGGCTCCAGCACCACCTTGGCGTGTCTGGCGGCAGCCTTGGTCTGTTCCAGAGCGATCCGTTCCCGCCGGGCAGCCAGACAGTACTCGACGACGCTGGGGGGTACCTGGATCCCTTCATGGAGAGCCACGGCGGCTTCCGGTGAGTGGGCCTTCTCGGCCACGAAGTCCAGGACACCCTCCCGGATCTCCTTCACCAGCCCGGGAGGCGACGCGATGCTGAGCCCCAGCGCCACGCAATTGGTGGTCTTCTCCGCCACCCCGGGCCACAACTGGACCAATCGATGTTCCAGGACCTTGACCTGGTTGAGGCTCTCTTCCAGGTGGCGACCCAGTTCGAATCCCAGGGCCCAGGTCGCTCCCTTCTCCGGGGTATCGGTATCATCGATCCCCACCATCAGCCTGGTCAGGGCCGGAACCACCGTCTCCACGACCACCTCTCGCTCACCACCGACCAGCAGACCCTCCACGCCCGCCAGGGACCTCACTTCTGGATAGTCGGTCCAGAGGAGGTTGGGGGCTCGGGCCATACCATGGGCCAGACCCATCCCGGCGCCGGCCAATCCGCGCCACCGCAGTCGCAATCTCGGTTCGAGGTCGAGGACCGGGTCGCCCTGGTTCCGGTTTCCAGTCTCATCCTCTTCCAGTAGGCTTTCGAGAGCCTGGGCGCCGGTCTGCCTGGCCGAGGGACCGAACCGCGCCCGTCCGGTACCGGTAAGGCAGTGCATCACCACCCTGGAGCCTGAAACCTCGGTTCGCTCCACAACCCCTTTCGCGGCCCTCCGGTTGGCAGCGTCCCATTCAGCCGCCCCCCGCGCCAGGCAATCCTGGATGACCAGGGCCCGCCTGCCCGTTCCTTCGCTGGAGCTCGGCCTGACGGTCGAGGAAGGGACTTTTCCCCCGCTCTCGGCCCTGGCCATGGCCCACAGACTCCCACCTGGTCGTTGTGGTTCGACCATCACGTAAAGGCCGGCCACGTGGCCGTGGGGGCCGAAGGCCTCTATCGCCTGGGAGGGCGTCAGCCGCAAGCAGCCACCTGGGCCCCCACTGTTGTCAGCAGCCTTTGGGCCGTCCGGGCCGGCATCTGCCGTTCGCCTTCGTCTGACCATGAGGCTCCAACTCCGGGCCCACCCAAAAAGCTACCCTTCAGGCTTCAGGCCCTGTATCGACCGGTTCCATACCGGAAGGGGGTTCGCCGGGATCCTCGGTCCCAACCTCGTTGTCTGGAAGCAGTGGTTCATGAGCCTTGCGCCCATAGACCTTCTCGTAAGCCTTGCAGGCCGGGCAGAGTCCTCCCTCTATCCTCCTGACAAACCAGTATGCCAGCCCCCTTTGCTTTACCCGCGCCCGTTGACACAATGGGCAGTCCTTGCATTGGCTGGCCAGTTTGCGTTGCTTGGCGGTGATATCGGTTCGGCTCATCAGGTAACGAATGAGGCCGGACACTAAAGGATAGTTGTACAGTTGTCAGGGCGATGGTCGATAGTCATTGGTCGTTAGTTCGCATTGTCCTATCCAATCGGATTTCGCACAATCGTAACCTCTGACCTCCAGCCATCCTTTAAAGCCTAGAAAGACCCTTTACGTCCATGGTCCACCCGCGGGGGGAGGTGCTCTCCTTTCCGCCCTTTCGCTTTGTTCGCGGTGAGTACGAAGCCGCGGACATCGACCGGCTGGTCGCCCTTTATCGGCCCCTTCTGCCTCGCCCCGGCGGGATCGAGAACGTGGCGTTGATGGGGCCCTTGCTCTACAACACCTCGGGTCCGTTCACCCTGGGGAATGAGGGCGCCGGGCTGGCCGACAGGGATATTCTCGATAAAGAACACCACGAGAACCTCGAACCGAACCACCTGGAGGTCCTAGAGCTCTACCCTGGCTGGCTTCATCCCTATCACAGGGAACATCAGGGGCGTGATTACAAACTCAGCCTGTGGGCCGCGGGTCTTGAATACCTGGAGCATTGCCTGTTCAAACCCGGCAGGATCAGTATCATCACCCTCAAGCTTGCCTTGCTGGCTGCTCCGGTACTGAAGGTCGGGCGCAAGAAACGGGAGTTCCACCGGATCCAGATGGCTCATCGGGCTCACCTGATAGCCTATGGGCTGCGTCACCTGGTTCCTTCCGATTACGGCCATATCACCCCTTCCGGTGGAGCCATGTTGTTGCTGGACGCGCTTATGCGCATCTATCCCCTGGCGACCCCTGAGATTGCGAACACCTTCATAGAAAGCCCGCTATCCCAGCGTAACCGCAACGCCCTCTACCGCCGGGTCAACTGGTTGATGGAGAAGTATCCCGAATACCGACGAGCAGGATATAAAGGCGGGGAACCGGCCTACCGTCTGCTCGACCATCGGTTCAGACCCGGATCGGATCTGGGTTGGTCAAGGCGTCTCACCCTGAGCCTGGCTTATTGGAAGACCACATTGCCCACGGTCCTGGCAGGCCGGGCCTCTTGGGGGATGATGGTCGCCCCGCTCAGGGGACTGACACGGCCCACCGTAAACTGTCTGACCCTGTTCGATTTCTCCGGTCCATGGCTATCCCGGTATCAGGAAGCGTCCCAAGGGAACATGAACTAGGGTCATGTCATCCCTATAATATCGCAATGAATGTGAACATCCTGCTATTCATGGATGGGAGGTT
>CAYSUX010000183.1:0-6044 GCA_964434315.1 uncultured archaeon | reverse complement strand
AACTACCGGGGGTAAGGTCCTGGAGGCCGAGGTCGCTGATCCGAAACCCGGCGAGAGCGAACCTCTTGAAGCCGAGAGCATGGACGATCCGAAGGGGGAACATGGCAATTGAGCGAAGATAACAAGGACAAGGATAACAAGGGTAACAAGGGTAAGGATAACAAGGATAGAGGGGTTAAGGGGGGTATGAAAGAGTCCCGGGCCGCCTTTGTTGAATGGCAATGTCAGAGCTGTGACGACGAGAGGGTCCATGTCGTGTTGAAGGAGCGGCATGGTCAGGCCGTACTCCAGTGCGAGACCTGTCGAACCACGGTCAAGGCCACCCGGTCCAGTGAAGAATCTCTGAAGGTGCCGGTGATAATCTCCGATATGGGGAGCTCTCGCAAGGAGCTTCTGGACCTCTATCCCGACGAGCATCTGGAGGTGGGCGACCAGCTCTTCCACGAGGGGCACAACCTGCTCGTGACAGCCCTGGAGGTAGCAGCGCCGGCTCCTTCGAAGGGTGCGAGCACGAAGGCCGGAACCGGGGCCTCCGATGGAGCTCAGGCCCAGGCCGGGAGAGAGACGCGCCGGGTCCCCTCCGCTCCCGCTGACCAGTTGAAGAATGTCTGGGCCAAGCTCTTCGACCGGGTTCGGGTCGGTGTATCGGTCAACCGGGGCGATGTCACCACCTCGGGTCATTTCTGGTGTACACCCGAGGAGGAGATATACGTGGGTGACGAGGTGGAGATGGGTAACGAGATGTTCGTGGTCATCGCCATCAAGACCGAGAGTACCAAGATGAGGGACGGTTTTGCCCTGGCCCAGGCCATCCGAAGGTTGTATTGCCGACCGCTAAGGGGTCAACGCATGAGACGACGGCGCCAGACCGAACGTTTCGGTTGATCCTCCTATCCCGATTCAATCACGACTCAATCCCAGCTCAGACCAAGTGGTCTGTGGACCACGGCGGGCTCCCCTTTTTCTCGCCGGCCCACAGAGCCGATGCTCCTGGCTTGCTCACCATTGCGTTCCAGTAGCTCCACGGCTTCGGTAGCTGCCTCGGTAGTCACGACCACGGCGAAGCCCAGACCCATGTTGAAGGTGGAGTACATCTCCAGGGCGGTCACATCCCCCTGTCGCTGAAGCCAGTCGAAAATGGGTGGTAACGGCAGGGGCTCACTGATGTCCAGGGTCACATGGTCACCGAAGCGACCCATGTTGGCCCAGCCGCCTCCGGTGATGTTGGCCAGGCCATGGACCGCCGGTCCAAGCCCTTCCAGCAGCGCCATGACGGATCTAACATAGATGCGGGTGGGCTCCAGCAGGCTCAGACCCACGGTGGATTCCCCGAAGGGTTCGTTCAGATCGGTCCCGGCATGGTCCAGAATGGCCCGGATGAGGGTGTAGCCGTTGGAATGGGGTCCCGATGATGGGAGGCCGATGATGGTGTCGCCGGGGTTCACCTGGCTGCCATCCAGCATCCGCTCCTTTCTCACCGATCCCAGGGCTGTGCCGGCCAGGTCCAGATGTTTGACCAGCTCGGGGATCATGGCCGACTCGCCGCCCACGATGCTGACATTGGCCTGTCGGGCCCCCTCGGTCAGGCCCCGGCCCACCGCGGCCATGACCTCGGGGTCGGCCTCGGCCAGGGCCAGGTAGTCCACGAAGGCCAGGGGTTCGGCGCCAACACAGATCATGTCGTTGACGTTCATGGCCATACAGTCGATGCCGACCGTATCCCATTTGCCCAGGGCCTCGGCCAGCAATAGCTTGGTACCCACACCATCGGTGCACAGACCCAGGTAGAAATCATGGAAATCTATCATGCCTGTGAAGAAGCCCTCGGGGCCTGCCGGGGCTCCTGGTCCCGGTTCACGCTGAAAGTTCAGATTACGGGCCAGGGCCGCGATGGCAACCTGTACCCTGGGTATATCCACTCCCGACTGGGCGTAGGTGAGATCCGGGTTCAGTTCTATCCCCCTTTGGAGCGCATGTAGTAGTTCTGGATGACCTTGGAGACATCCTGAATATTGGAGATCTTGTTCTGCACCATCTGCTCCAGCAGGCTCTCACGCCGTTGCCGTTCCTGGTCGAACTGCTTGGGCGAGATGCCAGCGGCCGAGGATATCTTTTCCCTCAGCTTGGAGGGTACGCCGGTCTCCACCAGCTCGCCGATGTTGCGGTCGAACCGGAAGAGGGTGTTGAGCCTGGGCTTGCCTTTCTCCAGACCCGCCAGCTCCGATATCTCGGTTATCCTCCGGTAGTTCTTGCCCTTGATGTTGACCCTGGATTGCATTATGATCAGGTCCAGGGCGTTGAGCATGATGGGCGGCACGTTCATGGGCGGGTTGGTCAGACGGGTGACCGTCTCCTGGGCGGTGTTGGCGTGGCAGGTGCCCATGCAGCCGTCGTGGCCGGTGTTCATGGCCATGAAGAGCGTGGCCGCCTCGGGACCTCGCACCTCACCGACGATCAACCGGTCGGGGCGCATACGCAGGGTGTTCTTGAGCAGTGTATCCATGTCAACTTCGCTGGAGGTGGCGGTGGTGGGCTGAACTGTCTCCAGTCTGACCCAGTGCTCGTGGAGCACCTGGACCTCGGCCACATCCTCGATGGTGATAAGGCGGTCGATACCGGGGATGAATATGCCCATGACGTTCAGAGTGGTGGTCTTACCGGAACCGGTACCACCGGCCACCAGGACATTGCATGGGGCCATCCCCAGTCCTTCCACGAAGAGCCAGATCATGGCGGCCACTCGCGGAGAGAATGTACCCCCCTGGATCAGGTTGATGACCGTGAGGGGGTTCTTCAGGAACTTTCGGATGGTCAGGGTGGGCCCGTCAGGGGATGAGGGAGGCAAAGTGGCGTTGACACGGGAACCGTCGGGAAGCCGCGCGTCCAGCAGGAGGTTTTCCAGTCCCACCTTGCGGCCCACATAGGAGGCGATACGCTGGATTATCTCCAGGGCCTCGTCCTCGTTCATGAAGACATTGGACCGACACATACCGTGTTTCCGGTGAGCGACAATGACACATTTCTTTGGGTCATTGTACATTATCTCCTCGATCATATCGTCGGTGAGTAGTGGTTTCAAGGCTCCGTACGAGGATGACCGATCCATCTCCAGTACGTTGTAGACCGGCATCAGCTCTTCGGGATACTTGTAGATGTGTGAGTTCTCGTATTTGGCTATTATCTGTCCCTGTCGTTGTTTGGCTTGTGCCATATCATCACCTCCTCGTTACATCTGAAACTGCAAGGTGCCGATAAGCACCGTTAATGCGATGAACTGGAATAGCGGTATCCGCAGGGGGGCTACCCGTAATGTCTGCATGATGATGGCGTTCATCAAGACCGCCGCGGCTCCCAGGAAGAGCATGAATATCTTCATCGAGCCCAGAAGCAGATCCATCATCCCGATGTTCATCCCGAAGACCACGGAGGGCTTGTTCATGTCCAGGCTGTGTGACCCCACGGATCCGGAACCGATGGTGGCCACGATTATCCCCATGATGGCCGGGCAGATGATGGAACCGCCCATCAGGATGAAATTGGCCTGGGACGAGGTCTTGGCTATGCACTCCTGTTTCAGGAGATAGACCTCGAAGAACTCGGCGCCCAGCCGCTCCAGGACATCCGAGAATGAACCGGCCGAGACCAGTGCGATGTTGAGGATCGAGATGACCCTGGAGACCATCTTGGAATCCGCCTCGGTGGATAACTGTTCCATGGCCTTGGCAAAGGAGTCGGAATGCATGGTGGCCACCATCCGTTTGAGCAGGTGGCCCATACGATCGTCCCGCTGCTTGGCCAGTCCGTCAATGGCAGCCTCCACCGACATGCCGGCCCTGACGTTCTCGGCCAGGCCGTTGAGAAAGTCGGGCAAGGCGCCTTCAACCTCATCCCTTCGGTTCTGGGCCTGTTGCCTGGGGTAGTTGAGTATCTGGGTGATGATGACGATGACCAGCAATCCCACCCAGATGAAGAACCATGCCTCATTGCCAAACGCCTCTGCCACACCTTCCGGAACCAGGCCCATGTTCACACCTTCGGCTCATTCTTCTTCAGACCAAACACCATCACGAACATGATGATGATGGAGATGATGAACATGAGGGGAATGCATTGGACCGGGATCGACATCCCGCCGCCGATCGGGCTATCCTCACTACTACTCATCATCGCGTTCACGACCCCACCGATGACTGCGAACAGGGGCAGCATGATGGAGACAATGAGGAACTGGTCGGAGGTGCTGGAAAGCGACTCGACAAAACCATCCACCTTGACCTTCCGCTCCCGGCCCTCCTTCTCGGCGATGGAGCGGATACGGTCCACGGTGTCGATATCCTCCTCCAGCGACATGGCCATCGTCGACAGGATCTTCTTCAGTCCCGGTGATTTGGTGACCAGCATCGCCTTCCGAATGGCATCCACCTGCAGGGACCCCTTGTCGATATCGTCAAGGATCTCCTTGAAGACCGTGGATAGGTCGCCGTAGTCCTCGTCGGCGACATGACGCATGACTTCAGAAACGCCTACTCCGGATTCCAGAAGGACCTCCATGGCCCGGATGGCGTACAGTAATTCTTGCTCGACAGTGCCCAAGGGAAACCACCAGCGTATATCCTGTGAGCGTCACCCATTAATTACCCTTTTTGGTTCTTTTGGGTTCGAGAGGATCGGACTGCTCCTGCCTTGCCTGGGCAATTTCCATCCGGATGACCCTCAGACCCCGCATCCGGACGACTATCAGACCCTGGGTTCACCGCGCCTGAGAGTTCGCACCATCGCCAACATGCCGAACGCCGATAGACAGAACAGAAGCGGGATCAGGAACGAAGGCACATCGAACGCCGGTATCGGACCGGCGCCGCCCATCATGGCCCCGATAACGCCGATGATGACCGCCAGGATCGGTAACAGGATGGCCAGGATCAGGAACCGGTCGCCGGCGCCCCCCAGCCGCTCGACGAATCCCTCGACCCTGACCTTGCGCTGCCGTATCTCCTGATCGGCCAGGGCGTCCAATCGGGTGGTTATATCGACATCATCTTCCAGGGCCGTCATGAGGGTGCTCAGAACCTTCTTGAAGCCCGGAGAACGGGCTTCACCGACCGCCTGGCGCAGGGCTTCCGCCAGGGTCTGGCCAGCTTCTGTCTTCTCGAGAATCTCTATAAGAACACTGGAGATGTCGCCATAGTCATCATCGGCCATATGACGGATGACCTGGGCGACGCCGGTACCCGACTCCAGCAGGACCTCCATGGCCCGGATGGCGTATAGGAGCTCTTCGTCGATAGTCCCCATGGATGTTCCTCGATTCGAGGTATTGTTGTAGCCTTGAGGGTAGAAAAAGGTTTAGGGGTCAGGGGCTTTGCACCCAAACTCCGTTTTGCACCTAAAGTCGGGCATCTGCACCTAAATCTGACAATCGGTTGCTTCCCTGAAATGGCGGCGGCCTTGTTACCAAAGTCGTCCCTGTTGCTAAAAGGTTGGGTGTGTTGCTAAAATGCCGTCAAACCTCACGGTGAGAATAGGTGAGGAGGGTCGAAAAACGGAGTTGGATGAGCCGCCGTGCTGTTGAACTGACCATTCTCTTGATGGTTAGTCAATTCTCTTCTCTGGATTATCGAATTTTATTGTAATTCCTTCTCGAAAGAAATCTGGAGACGTTTCATGCATAGTGATAATACTTTGAAGGAAATCATCTGATACATTTAAGTTGGAACATCTGAAAAACTTAAAAGACTCTTTGGATAACACGCCCGCAACATAAAATCCGATATCAGTTCTACCGTCTTTTAAAGCGTACTTTAGAAATCTATGATGATTCATATACAAATCTGTGATGAGGGAGTAATGAAGTTGTAATACTCTACCCCCATCTAATAAAGGACTGTCCAAAATAGGTATTGCCATTAATTGTATCATAGCTGAGGATGCTGTTTTGATAACATGGAAATCAAGAAACCCAGCATTTTTAATATAATCTGAAAATAACTCACCATTATCATCAGGATATCTTAAATTTTTATAATCAGTTGATGCGTAATATA
>CAYSUX010000182.1:0-6145 GCA_964434315.1 uncultured archaeon | reverse complement strand
ATTACTGCTCCACCAGTCCTCGACCGCCTGTCCCTCACATTCATCTATCTTGTAACTGGTCACCGGATTTTCTTAGATTAGTTGATATCGACCCTCATCAGAAGATGGCATGTCGAATTCAATGACCTGTGACTCATCACGGGTCTGGTCCCAGCCAGCGACATGGAATAGCGCTTTGAGATCCGGTCCAGGAGAGTTGATGGATAGCTCTATCCTGGAACCTTGATTCGCAGCTCCCACATTGGCTATCGTCTCCCATTTCCATTCACGGGTATCTTCCCCAGCATAGCCCTTGAGTTTCTTTTCCAGGATGACCCCGTCGATCCCTTTTATCTCAACCATATGGGAAGCATAGAAACCAGGCTGGACCTTGTAGCCAAAAGGCACCTCACCGTTGGCGTCCAGAAAGATGTAGATGGTATCCATGCCGGTCTGTACCGGCAGTTCGATGTCCGGCTTGGATCCGACAGGTGGTTGGGATTGGTGGTTTCCGTCTTTGGACCCGGGTTTGGACCTGGCGCCGTGGGAGGGGATGGTCTTGCCCGATAGCAGTTCATCGCCGGCCACCTCCAGGTAGAAATAGGTCAGGTCTGATTCTTCCACTGCCGCCAGTTCAGTGATATCGAGATTGGGCTTTGAAACGTCGTCGGGATCATCTTCCAGCTTCTCGATCCAGTTCCAATCCACGAAGGCCCCGTCGATGACCATGTCAGTAGTGGGCCGATCGATATAGATGGAATTCACCGAACCGGAATGGGAAGCTAGAGCATCCGAGGTCACGCCTTCCACCTCCAGGGATAGCACCGAGGTCGCAGGGGCGTTCCCGGCAACTGAGACCGAAAGAGGGAGACTGAGGCTCTGGCCGGGGACGATGGTCAGACCCATGTTCGTGAACACCAGCCGGTCGGCTTGGGTGACCATGGCTGTGAATTCACCCAGGGTGGCGCTCTCCAGACATTCGTTCGTGGCCGTGGAGGTCAATCGCATGGTGAGTCCCTCCAATACGGCCTCGCTCATTGGCGCGGTCAATTGCATCTCACCGATGGTCGTTGTCCTCTCCAGAGCGATGGTCCGTACCTCGTTTTGAAATAGCCGGATCATCAGAGGGGCCTGGGAGTCGGATATGGGGAAATCCGAAATGTCGGAATAGCCAAGCTCATTCGTGACCTGGAAAGTCACGGCCACGCTGTCCGAGGCCTCCAGGTTGGCATCGAACAAAGGAACCTGGGTCTCCACCTCATTGCCTGCGATACGGGCTGAGACGGTGGTCAGGGCGGTGAAGCCGTTCCAGTCGTAGGCGTCCCGCCCGGATTCAAAGGTGTAGAAGACCGAGGAGATGACAAAGCCCTGCTTGCCATAGAGCTCGATGAGGTAATCAGCGCCAAGGCCGTTGAAGGCAAAGCCGGTGGCTGGATCGAGGTCGCTGTCGATGAGCATTCGAGCGGTACGGCCGGCCTCCCCGGCGAACATCGGTTCGACGGTCCTGTAATAGAAAGAAAGGTAGAGCCCGTCTGATATCACGCCGTAGTCTATCAGATCCACGTTGGGCAGGCTGTCGCCCTCTTCATCATTGGCAAGGTTCACACCCTCCCAGTCACCGAATTCACCGTCGATGCGGATACGGGCGGTATCGTCCTTGGCATTGAGGATGAGCATCAGGCTGGTGCCGACCAGTAGCGCCACCACGGCCACGCTGGCAGCGGCAAGGTGCCTGCGGCTCGTCGGTTGCCGAAATCCAGGATTGCGACCACTGGGCGCTCCTTCACCGTTGGTCAGTCCTTTGCCGTTGGTCAATCCGTTACCGTTGGTCAGGCCTACGGATACGGAGCTGGCTGGGAGTTGAGAGTCACGGCTCTCAACACCTAAGGATGCGGAGCTTCCGGAGGCCGTTTGAGCCGAAGGCTCGATAAGGCATGAGACAGCCAAGGGATGTCGAATACCGGTTGAGCCGGATGGCTCGACAAGGCCGTTGCCGTCTGAAAGCCCGGGAGGGGTTTCAGTCGTAGGCACCCTTAGAGAGGGTGACGAGTTGGTCAGCCCATATTCGTTAGAATTCCCGGAAGGGGTTTTGGTCTTAAGCTCCCTTGAAGAGGGTGTCGAGCGAGTCAAGATGGTCTGTCTTGGCCAATTGCTCGTCAGGCTCGTATCTTGGCTGATGTCTGCCATAGTGTCCCCAGGTGGGGAAAGGAAAGGGCATATTTAGTTTGTTACGGGCAGCGACAGACCCAAATAACCCCCGGCATCTACCAGTCCCAGCCACCAGGAGCATCCGGTCAATGGAGGGCGTACAATGACGATTTATGACCGCAAACAAGTTATCGAACTGGCCGAGAGCTACGACCCGGCCAAGGTGAAGGTGGGAGTGCTGGGCTCCCATTCGGCCGTCGATGTGTGCGACGGTGCCGCCGCCGAGAAGCTACCCAATCTGGTCATCTGCCAGAAGGGGCGAGAGAAGACCTACACCAGGTACTTTCACTCATCCCGGGACACGAATGGCAAGCTGCTCCACGGCTGCGTGGACGAGACCAAGGTCTATGACAGGTTCAACCAGGTCATGGCGCCCGCGCAGCAGGCCAGGCTCAAGAAGCAGAATGTCCTCTGGGCTCCCAACCGCTCGTTCGTGGCCTACTGCGGTATCGACGCCGTGGAGGCCGATTGGACCCTGCCTATGGTGGGCTCTCGCAACATGCTGCGCTGTGAGGAGCGCGGCGACCAGCGGGACTACTACTGGCTGCTGGAGAAGGCGGGCCTGCCTTTCCCGCCCCGCATCACCGATCCCGAGGATATCGACGAACTGGTGGTGGTGAAGCTCCACCATGCCCAGAAGAAGCTTGAGCGGGGTTTCTTCACCGCCTCATCATACGAGGAGTATGACCAGAAGGCCACCGACCTGCTGGCCCAGGGGGTCATCACCATCGACGCCTTGGAGCAGGCCCGGATCGAGCGCTACATCATCGGCCCGGTATTCAATTTCGACTTCTTCTACTCACCTCTGGCCGACGAGAACGGTTATGAACCCCTGGAGCTGCTGGGCATCGATTGGCGCTTCGAGAGCAGTCTGGACGGTCATGTGCGCCTGCCCGCCCCCCAGCAGATGAGCCTTGGCTCCACCCAGATGCTGCCCGAGTACACCGTGGTGGGCCACAACTCGGCCACATTGCGCGAATCGTTGCTGGAGCGGGTCTGGCCATTGGCCGAGACCTTTGTGAAAGCGGCGAAAAAGCATTACGACCCCGGCATCATCGGCCCCTTCTGCCTGCAGACCTGTGTGGACAAGGACATGGATTTCTTCATCTACGATGTGGCGCCGCGCATCGGTGGCGGCACCAATGTCCATCTGGCGGTTGGCCATCCTTACGGCAACACGCTATGGGGTGAACCGATGTCCACCGGCCGAAGGCTCTGCCGCGAGATCCGCATGGCCCTGGACCATGGCCGTATCGCCGAAATCGTGACCTGAGATGAGACTGGACCTGGACCAACGATCCCACTCTCGCCTGCGACCGCCTCACTCACCCGTATGCCGGGCTAGAACCAATCATCGAAGTTATGGCGGGGCCGTAGATAGTAGGTGAGGCCGATGAGAACGACAGTCATTAGGATCACCACATATCCGTCAAAGGCCAGGTCATGGCCATGGGTCAACTTATCCAGGCTGCGACCGATGACATGGAACACCGAGAACAGGGGTAACACCTGAATGTCCCAGGGCGGATCGTCGTTGTACGGGGAGTAATCGTCATCGGCCAGGTCGTGAATGAACTCGAGACTGGTCTCGGTGAAGACGGCCGAGACAAAGACCAGCATCGAGAAGAGCAGATGGGAGAAGTAGGCCCGCCGTTTGAGGATGGTGACCACCAGGTCGTTGACCGTCAACGAGAGCAATGCCAGGAACCCCATGCCCAGGATCATGAACAGGTAGAGCAGCACCAGCTCCAGGAACATCCAGCCGGTCCCGGCGACCGCCAGGACCATCGCCACCGGGATGAAGGCCAGGACCAGAAGCACCAGGGCGCCGTTCACCATGAACGAGCCCAGTTTGTAGAACTTGTACTCATGGAAGCTGATGGGATAGGTGGCCAGCGCCTTGATGGTCTTGGACTCGATCTCCTTGTGCAGGATCAACGGATAGAGGATGGGAAAGGCGAAGAAGGCGGTGACAAAACAGTAGACCGTGTAGATATAGGCCTCATTGAACAGGGAGACCCGGGGAGTTTCACGGTCGTTGTATTCGTTATAATCGTAATAATAGCCGTCATCCTCATAATGGTTACGGTAATAGCCCGGGTCTATCTCGGCCAGAAAGAGCATCATGAAGAATAGGCCGAAGACCAGTCCGATGACGACGGTCCATTTGAACTGGGTCAGGTCCTTGAAGATGATGGCTCTCAGTATGCGGCCCCTGATCATCGGTGTACCAACTCCCTGTAGCTGGCTTCCAGATCGCCGGCGGCCTCCAGGTACTCCAGTTCGATGTTGTTATCGAACAGCAATTGCATCAGCGCGGGTAAGCGTCGGTTGTCATCCACCTTGAACGAGAGATATCTTGGCTCTTGCCTGAGTTCCAGAAGCCCCTCGAGGCCATCGTAGAGGGACCTGACCCGTCCGTCATCGCTGGTGTGCATATGGTAGAGTTGCCCATGGACGGCCTGGCTCGCGCTCTCACCGTCGGTCAGGACCCCCCGGGATATCAGGCTGTAGGAGTCGATAAGCCGCTTGGCCTCGGCCAGGTTATGGGAGGTGACAATGACGATCCGTCCCTGATCGACGGTCTGACGCAGATACTCCTGAAGCCGCAATCGAAACTCGTAGTCCAGGGCGATGAAGGGCTCGTCGAGCATCAGGATCGGGGCGTCATGGAGCAGGGCCCGGCCGATCTCCATTCGCTGCCGCTGACCGATGGAGAACTTCTGGACCTTGGAGCGGGCCAGGTTGCTCATCTCCAGTACCTCCATCGTGGTTCGTACCTTGTATGTGAGCTCTGGTTCTCTCATGCCCCCCATGCGCCCGAAGAAGGTCAGGTAATGCTGGAGCGAGAGCTCGTCGTACACCGCCGGCAGCTCCAGTTGGATGCCCATGCGGGCCCGGGCCGCCTCGGGCTGTCGGATCACATCCACCTCCCCCACATGGACGAGACCCCGGTCAGGTCTGGTCAATCCCGCTATTACCTTCAGCAGGGTTGTCTTGCCGGCGCCGTTGGGCCCGAAGATGCCATGGATGGTCCCGGGTTGAATATCGAGACTCACATCGGCCAGGGCCTGGACGCCGGGGTAGGCCTTCCAGACCCCCTCGACGTGGATCACGCCTGCGTTCCCTCCAAATGGTCACGAAGATGGATAACGACACCCGGTGGATTCATCGAGAACCCATGGTTGACCAGGATAATAAAACCAGAGGCCCCAGGCTGGGACCGTATTGGAGTGTGGAAAAGAAAAAAGAAAAGAGCACCCCCCGCCAAGGCGAGGGGCATGGCAGGTTCGAGGACCTACCCGGGGTGGATCTGGATCTCGATGTTGACCCCGTCAGGGACCTGGACCCGCAGGAGCTGGCGTAAAGCCCGCTCGTCGGCGTCGATGTTGATGAGACGCTTGTGGATGCGCATCTCCCATCGCTCCCAGGTCTCGGAGCCCTCGCCGTCGGGGGATTTCCGGACCGGGATCTTGAGTCGTTTGGTGGGCAGGGGTATGGGACCTGCCATCTCGACCCCGGTACGCTCGGAGATCTCCTTTATCTGATTGCACACATTGTCGACCCGTTTCTGGTCGATGCCGTTGAGCGATATGCAGGCCTGCGTGGTCATTGGTTCACCTTGATTGGACCGAGTTTCCAGATTGGCTCAGTTCCACTCTTCCTCGATGGTCATGCACATGCCGGCGGCCACGGTCTTGCCCATGTCGCGGATGGCGAAGCGTGAGAGCTGTGGGAAGTTCTTCTGCTCTTCGATGACCATGGGTTTGGTGGGCTTGAGCATCACGATACCCGCGTCTCCCTTCTTCAGGAAGTCGGGGTTCTCCTCAAGCACCGCTCCGGTCTTGGGGTCCAGCTTGGCCAGGAGCTGCTCGCGGTGGCAGGCCCCCTGGGAGGTGTGGCGGTGGAAGACCGGTGTATAACCCGGGGCGATGACCGAGGGGTGATCCAGCACCAT
>CAYSUX010000181.1:0-6153 GCA_964434315.1 uncultured archaeon | reverse complement strand
GTTGCCCTCGGTGCGCAGGTTGCCGTGGTTGCCCTGTTTGCCTTGGTTGTCCTGGTTGCCTTGGTTGTCCTGGTTGCCTTGGTTACCTCCTCTTCGATGATAAGGCGAGGGCAGGAGGGATCGGTCCCGGCAAGGGCCAATGCCTCGTTCATGGTGACCAGGAAATCCGGTTCGGTGATGAAAGCTCGGGCACCTGAATTCTCGACGATGTAGGAGGCCTCTTTGGACGTGAGCCTGAAGTTGATGGTCACCGCCACCAGTCCCACCCGGGCCGAGGCCAGGTAGAACTCGATTATCTCGATGTTGTTCTCCAGCAGCACCGCCACCCGGTCACCCTTGGTCAGGCCCAGGCCCAGCAGCCCGTTGGCCAGCCGGTTCACCCGCTCCTCGGTCCGGGTATAGGTGAAGGCGCGTTGAGCGTCCTTGAGCGCTATCTTGTCAGGGTATTTGCGGGCATTGACCGAGAAGATCTGGGCCAGATTGAGCCAGGGGGCAGCCATCGTGTCACCTGCGAATATCAAACCTCAGAGACACAGTAGACCGAGAACAGCACAGAGTATATCCTCGGTGAGCGCGCTGTCCGGATCTGATTCGGACCTGGATGGGCACCAAGTGCCTGTCGTGGCTCTCTGTGACTCTGTAACGAAGGACAGTTAGCCTTGCACTTTAACCCTAACGTCTACTATCTTCACCCCTTGACCCGGGGCCAGGACCTTCACCGGGTTGAGGTCCAGCTCGATAATCTGGGGGAATTCCATCACCAGACTGGATAATCGAAGGAGAAGGCCCTCCAGGGCTTCCAGGTCACCGCCTTTCTGACCTCTGAAGCCTTCCAGTAGCTTGTAACCCTTGATGCCCTCGATCAGTTGGCGAGCCTCCGGCTCGGACAGGGGAGTCAGACCGAATGTAACATCCTCCAGTAGCTCCACCATGATGCCGCCAAGACCGAACATGACCATGGAGCCCGACTCACCCGCGGCGATCGCGCCGACGATGACCTCGTGGCCACCGGACACGAACTGCTGGGCGATCATGGTACCGCCCGGGAATCGCTCGGTCAGTCGTTGGTAGGCTCTGACCAGATCGACCTCGTCCCGGATGTTCAGAACCACCGCGCCCGCCTCGGTCTTGTGCAGCGCCTCGGGGGTATCGGCTTTCAATACCAGCGGGAAGCCCAGCTCCCTGGCCACCAGGGCCAATTGTCCATTACCGTTTATCTCCTTCATCCTGGCAATGGGCAGTTCATAGCTCTCCAGCAATCGGTAGGCTGCCTCCTGGGTCAGGTAGCCCTCCTTGTCCTTCGGCCCGGCCAGTATCTCCCGGGTCGTTTTCCTGGTCACCTTGATCTTGGGCGGAGCCACCCTCTTGACGGTTTTCAGCTCGCCATACCTGACCATCGAATCGAGGACCTTGACGGCGGTACCGGGAAAGTCGTAGACCGGGATGCCATTGGCCGTGAGGGTCTCACCCACAAAGGCCCAGTTCTCGTTGGTCATGACCACGCCGATGACCGGCTTCTTGGCATCCTTGGCGGCCTTGGCGACCGCCTCGGCCACTCCTTTGCAATCGACGAAGAAGGGGGTGACCATCACCAGGAGCAGACCATCCACCCTCCGGTCGGCCAGCAAAGCCTCGACCGCGGCCCCCCAGTGATCTGGCCCGGCCGTGGCGGCCAGGTCCACCAGAGTACCGAAGGAGGCCATCGGTAACTGGGTCTCGGTGAGCTTCTTTTGTGTGACGCCCTTGGGCTTGAATATCTCGAAGCCGGCCTCGGCCGCCTCGTCCACGGCGATGATGCCCGGGCCGCCGGCGTTGGATATGATGCCCAGCCGCCGTCCCCTGGGTATAGGCTGCTGGGACATGGCCACCGCGGCGTTGACCATGGCCTCGGCGGAGTGGAACCTGAGCACTCCGGAACGCTCGAAGATGAGGTCGATGACCTTGTCCTGGTCCATCAGGGCGCCGGTATGGGAGGTGGCTGCCTGGGCACCCTCCTCGGTCTTGCCCGACTTGAGGGCCAGTATCGGTTTTTTCCGGGTTATCTTGGAGGCCAGCTCCATGAACCGGTTGGGCTCCTTGAGGCTCTCGAGATGGAGCAGGATGACCCTGGTGCCTCTGTCCTTGCCATAGGCTTCCAGCAGCTCGTTCAGGTCGATATCCGCGGCATTGCCCGGGCTGGCATAGAGCCTGAACCCGGCCCCGGCTTCGCGCAGGTGGATGTTGAGCAGCTCGGCCACACCGCCCGACTGGGCCAGGACCGAGATGGAGCCTTCGTTCAATGGTGTGAATGTGAAATTGGCATAGAGCGAGACCCCGGGATCGGAGTTCATTACACCCTGGGAGTTGGGCCCGTAGATACGCATTCCCGCCTTGCCGGCTATCTTGAGGACCTCGGCCTGCAATGCCGCCCCCTCCTCGCCGCCCTCGGCAAAGCCGGCAGAGTGGATGATGGCATACTTGACCCCTTTCTTGGCGCAGTCCTTGATGGCGAGGGGCACGAACCTGGCCGGTATGGATACGTTCACCAGATCGACCGGGCCCTCGATATCCAGCACCGACTTGTAGACCTTGAGCCCCAGTAGCTCCTTGGCCTTGGGGTGGACCGGATAGATGGAGCCGGTAAAGCCGTGGTCGATGAGGTTCTTGGTCACGCGATACCCGATGGATAGCTCCTTGGGAGATGCGCCGATGACGGCGACTGCCTGGGGATTGTAGAGTTCGTCCAGCATTGAGGGAGGCTCCTGATTGATTCTGATCGATGGTCCTGATACTCCCATAGGTCCTAGGTTGCCCTGGACATGGGGAAGTGGGGTTGCCACCGCAGTTGGTGGAGAGCTTAAGGGAGTTGTGGTTACGTACGCACGTCGGTATTATGGCAATCATGAAAGCGTCATCGAACCGCTGGGCAAGGCCTTGTTGCACCCTTCCATTGCCCATTCCATACCCCCGACTGTGGCTTTTAAATAGAAACCAGGACAATCAAAGCGCCGATGTCCCAGCCAAAGCTGCCCAACCTGATAATCGCCGGCGTTCCCAAGGCCGGAACCACCTCGCTGTTCAGATATCTATCTTACCACAGGGAGGTCTTTCCCTCGAGCCTGAAGGAGACCAATTACTTTGTCCCGCTCAGGTATGGCGAGGCCATCGAGCCCATCGAAAGGTACACGGAATACTTTGCCCAGAGCTCGGGTGAGAGGTACCTCATGGAGGCCACTCCCAAATATGCCTATGGCGGCAGGAAGCTGGTCGAGAAGGTCAAGCAGACATTGCCTGACGCCAGGGTCATCCTCAGCCTGCGCGACCCTGTGGAACGGCTCTTTTCCACATTCGTGTACAAGCGCAGCTACTCCATGGTCGATACCGACTTCGATTTTCCCACCTTCTTGAATGAGTGCGAGACGATGCCCATGGAAGAGAAGCTGAAAGCCGAGAACTTCGTCTTCTATGCCCGGGAGGCCGGCTACTATTGCGATTACCTCCCGGACTGGCAAGACCTGTTCCAGGATTCACTGAAGGTGGTCTTCTTCGACGATCTGAAGAACGACGCCCGGGGCCTGGTCAAGGATATCTGCCGTTGGCTCGAGCTCGATACCGGGATATATGACGATATGGACTTCACGGTGGAGAACAAGAGCGTCAATTACAAGAACAGCCGCATGATGCGCTTCGCCTTTGCCATCGATAAAGGCGGGCAACGGCTCTGGAACTGGTTCCCCAGGCTCAAGGGATTCCTGAGCTGGGCCCATCGCGGCGTCAATGTCAGCCAGATAAGGGAGAAACTGGACCCCGGGCTGAGGAAAGAACTGGAGGACCATTACCGGCCCTACAATGCCAAACTGAAGGAACAGTTGGAGGCCATGGGCTTTGCCGGGAAGCTCCCGGATTGGGTCGCAGGATAGGCCTCCCGATCTGAATTGATTTATATACTTATTGTCGTGACAGGGGATTTGGCCTTCCAGGTCTTGAATGGACCACGATATATTCTCGCAAGGCTTTGATCGAAGAGTGCCAGACTCCACCTAGTTTGGCCGCGGCCAGTTTGCCCTGGCGAACCCTAAGGGAAAGATAACCGACCGACTAAGGGCAGTCCCCCAATGTAGCGCGGGCAGCAGGAATGAGCACCTTGAGAGGGGGCAGCGACTCATCCCCACCACCTCGAACGGCCAGAACCCGACCTGCCGGGCCAGCTGCTTGCTAGAGTCGTGAGTGTCAGTAGTGCCACACCGGGCCGAGGTTTTTCGTGGATCCGGGCGCAGAGGGTTCCGGCGGCTGCCGTGGCGTGGCCCTGCCGGCGGTGGTCGGGTTTGGTGAATGTGGATCTGTCCACATAGCGCCTGCTCTGCTGCGTGGTTTGCAAACCTTATTTAGCCACAAGGTTATGATAAGTCAAAATGAGGCAAGGCAAATGCTTACCGAATACCTCAAAGCCGCTATGGCCAGGGCCCATTATGAAATGATAAGTGATGATGATTCATTCGTCGCCACTATACCCGGATTCCGGGGCGTCTGGGCTAACGCTCCTACTTTAGAAGCTTCCCGAGAGGAGCTAAGAGAGGTCCTTGAGGAGTGGATTCTATTGCGGATTTCGCGGAACATGGCGCTCCCTGAAGTTGATGGTATTTCCCTAAAAATAATGGAAGCGGTTTGATGCCCCGTTTCGGCCCCATTAAGAGGCGAGACCTGATCCGATATTTGAGGCGGTTGGGTTTTGAAGGTCCTTTTATCGGTAAGAAACATCAATATATGGTAAAAAAAGACCAGGCTCTTAGGATTCCCAACCCCCACAAACAGGATATCGGCAGAGATCTGCTGGCCACTATCCTGAGGGAGGGGGCCATCGAAAGAGAAAACTGGGAGCGACTCTAACGGGGCTCAGCCTCACTCCGTCCCGCCGCCGCCAAAGCCACCAACGCCGCCCCGAAGGCCGCCGTGGTCTCGGGGCCGGGTGGCACCATCACGTCCCGACCCAGGGCCCTGGCCAGCCGCTCGACGATCACCGGGTTGTGGGCCGCCACCCCTCCGGTCATGACTATTTCGCCTTCGGCCGGAAGGGAGATCATCTCCTGGATACGTTTGACCACGCTGTCAAAGACCCCCAGGATTATCTCCGGAGCTTGACGGCCGTCCCGCAGGTGGGTCAGCAGCTCGCTCTTGGCAAAGACGGTGCAGAAGCTGGATAGCTTCACCGCCCGGGTGCCATCGGCGAGGGCGGATGCGGCCAGACCATTGAGCTCTCCCAGCTCCAAGTCGAGGCGCAGGGCCATCTCCTCCAGATAGGCCCCGGTCCCGGCCGCGCACTTACGATTGATGGCAAAGGAGCGGCGCTTGCCATTGGTGTCCAGCTCAATGACCTTGGAGTCCTGGCCGCCCACGTCCACGATGGTTATCTGTCTTGGAAAGTGGTGGGCGCAGGCCTTAGCCTGGCAGGTTATCTCGGTCACCACCGAATCGGCGAAATCCACATTGTTGCGACCGTATCCGGTGGTCACTGTTCTTATATACTCATCGTCGGAGGGTTGGTGATCCCTTTCGGACGCCGTGGCGGGCAGGCCGGCCCGCTCCAACAGGTCCTGACGAAGCTGTTCAGCCACCGCCGCGAAGTCCACACCGGTCTTCCTTACGCTGGAGGCCACCACCTCCTTTAGGTCGTTGATGAGCACTCCCTTGGAGGCCGATGAGCCTATGTCCAGGCCGCAGTAATATGGTCCTGACCCTTTTATCTCGTTGGCACCCGGGATGGCCATCGACTACTCCAAAAGCTGCTCGACGAAGGCCTCGATGGACAGGCGGGCGTTCTCGTCCGAGTAGCAGCGCATATCGTTGAGGTCGCCATGGAGCACCATGTAGGGAATGCCCAGCTCCTCCTCCAGCCGGCCTGGCATGGCATAGCGGGAGTTGGTGTTGTTGGGGCAGGTCTTGGCATCGTGGTAGATGATGCCGTCGAAGCCGAACCGGTCGGCCATCTCGGTAATGTACCGCTCCTTCTCCTCGTCCGAACGAACGATGAACAGTTCGGTGTAGGCCCGGGCCATGGAGTTGAAGGCGTCCTTGGGATCGAAGTCGAAAATCCAGGAGTTGCAATAGGTCGAGGCCACCAGGCAGGTGTTCAGTGAGTTGAAGAGCTTGGCCAGTACCGATAGGCGACCCCAGACC
>CAYSUX010000180.1:0-6183 GCA_964434315.1 uncultured archaeon | reverse complement strand
AGCTTCTTGAACGATGGGGGCCGTATCAACGCTTTCCAGTGTTGGCCCATCATCTTCATCGATGCTCACAATGCCTTCAGAGGACGCACGGTCCATCTCCTTTGTTCCGCCTATCTCTTTTCTGTCCATCTCCCTCGTTTCGGCCATCTCCACCGGTCTCACATGGCTTGCCGGCACGACCATCGTGGTTCGATCATCGAATCGGACCCGAAGGCGCCAGTCGTTTCTGATCCTGTGGGTGGCCAGTACCAGACCCGGGCCCATGATACTGTGTCGGATCCTGGCTCCGATGCTGAACTTTGGACTTGCGACCGGATCCTTCAATGTCTTGATTTGCAAGGCAGCTTCCCGAAGCGGTGTCACAACGACCGGGGCAGTGGTTATAGATCCGGGGCCTGATCCGGGTCCGGCCACAGGTACTAATCGAGGTTCTGTGATCTTTGCCTTTGATGTCATTGCTTTCGAGGTGGGTACCAACTCTTCCTCGGGTTGGGGAGGGGCAGTGACGGCATATGGCGCCTGTCTCGGGTCCGAATCTAATATGCGTTGCGTTGTCAGTGAGGCGGTTAGGTCAACCGAGCGTTGGAAAGCAGGATACACATCACCCCGGAATACCACTTTACGAGCCTGCCGGATATGATATCGGACCTGCCGGATATGATGTTGAGCCTGCCGGAAAGAAACGGAATCTAAGGCAACGGTGGCATTGTGGAGATCACGTAGGCAGGGTAAATTGATCCGGGAGACCTGCTTCAGGTATTGAACCCCCAAATGGCCCTCAGCCATTCGTTGATGGCAGCGCACAGCGCCCAGAAGAGCGAGGGCATGTAGTATGCGCGAAGGTTCGGAGCCTGCCGGTAAGAGCAGGTAGATGATGAAACCAAAGTAGAGGAACACGCTCCAGTTGGTTCCCATGGTGATGATAAAGAGACCAAACCAGAACATCAGGGGGATACAACGGTTAACCGGCTTCGCCTTGTTGGCCGCCCGCAGGTAAAGTAGCAAAGCCTGAACAGGGCTATCGGTCTCCAGCTCGGTGGCTCTCTTGAAATATGCGGCAGGTTCCAGCCTCGTATTCACGCTGTGGTCAGGCCAGGGCAGTTCTTTCTTTCCTCTATCGGGGTGGGACTTTGGATTGACGGCCGGCTTCGATGAAGCAACATATCGGTTTGACACCGGGGAGGTCAGAACGGACCCGTCGGTCGAGTAGACCGCATCGAGCCGGCTCTCCCACAGGTACTCTATCAGATCCAGTGAAGCCAGGTAACAGATATTCATCTGCCTGGAATGAACATGGAGGCTGCGGGCTTCGTGAAGATGGCCCTTTGTCTGGGAAAAATTGCCTGTGGCAATTGTAGCCAGGGCATTGTAATAGGGCCTGAGGTAGTTGACCCGCTGTTTGTAGAAACGATGCAGGTGTTGATTCGCCTGGTCTCGTTGATCGAGCCACAGATGACAGCGAGCCACCCCAAGGCAGGCCAGTTTCCGGACCAGGAGATCTTCCCTGGTCTCGCCATGGACCAGGACCAGGAATAACAATTCCAACAACAGCAAGAAAACCATTCCCGGCCAGAACAGGGTGAAACACAGGGTAACGACCATTATCCATTTGATCGAACCGATCCCGGGTCGTTCGGCCAGTTTCCGGTATTCTTGCGCTCCAGATAACGGATCCCTGAGCTCGTATCGCAGGATCAGCTCGAGCCGGGAACATAAATCGCTAACCCTTTTTCCCCTTGACATACGGGTCGAAGGCGAAGGTCCGGTCCCGTACCGGGATCTCGGTTCGACATCAGGGAAGCTACCGACCGGCTCGATGGAAGGCGTGCGTCTCTCAAGCCGTGATCCGGATTCAAGGGACCGGCGACTGACAAGGGAGACACCGACAAGACCGAATAGTACCAGGGAAAGCAGGGTGACCGAGGCAACGAACACGAACAGGGTGGAGAACGGACCTAGGATGAGGACCGCCAGGCTGGCCAGGAACAGGGGGATGACCTGGGTAAGATAGGTCCTCGTTCCCCCGGGCTTTCGACCCGGACCGGTCAAGCCAGGGGATTCGATCTCCTTGCTGTCGAGATCAGAAACACCAAAGATTGAAAAACGACTCTCAGGAGCGCCAAAGACAGGATATCGACAATCAGGAGCATCAGGAGCTTCAGAATCATGGACCTCCTCATGGGCTGACTCGAGTGGCCCGCCCACCTCGGTCGGTGAGCCCATCGTCTCTTGTAGAGCCCGGATCAGCTCGACGCTCCTTCGATATAGCCCGATGGCGTCATCGCGATATATCTCGGAAGGGGTCCGGTCCAGGTGGGCCGGGCCGCTTTCACCATCGCCTCGAGCCAAGGCGAGGGTCATATCGTAGAGTGGCCGAAGATAATAAGAATGGTGCGTCCTCTCCAGATATCGAATAGCATCGTCGGTTCTACCGATCCGCAGATAGCAGCGAGCGATCCCCAGGTGGGCCAGCTCCCGGGCCAGACCCTCGATATCGGACTCATTGTAGAGCAGGAAAATAAGGATCAAAGCCAGGACCGGCAAAGAAAAAAAGAGGGTGTCCAGGAACACCGGAAGCAATATCAGGATGGTCAGGATCAGCAGCCATTTTACCACCCGACCGGGTCGCCGGGCCGCCGCCTTGCGGTAATGATGGAGCGCGATGATGGGTTGGGTGGACTCGAGGCAAAAGGCCTCCTTGACCCGATTGGACCTGGAAGTGAACATACCACAAGCGCTACCGATACCGGAAGGACGGTCCATTCGATCACCGATCCTGGTTCTGTCAGAGAGTATATATGTCGAAGGTGGGAAGTCCCACAATTATCCCCAATCCCCAATCCCCGGTGTCCGGTGGTATCTCCCTTGAATCGCGAAATATGACCCACAAGCTGATGCCTTCAAGCAAGTCGGCCCGGAAATCCGCGAGAAACGCCACGCAGAGGGCGGTACGCAAGGAGGACGGCATGAATGCGGGCGGGCCCGGCCGCTGCCGTGTGTAGCGCGTGGCCCGGCTTCGACATAGCACATGGTGGGCCTGGTGGTCTTGAAGCCCGTAGGGGTTCAAGTCCGAGAGAATGCGAAGCATTGGCAATCGGCGGCTATGGGCGGCGGGCAACCTGATGCCGTAGGATGTGGGCGGGCAACCACGGCCATGGCGGCGCCGGGGTCCTTCGTCGGCTACTGCGAACGGTGGGGGCGGCAGGGTCGGGTGTCACGATATGGCCTTATTGTGGCGCCACCCAGGTCCATGGTTCACAAGGAGGACGGCACGATTGACATCGGCTTGACGCTCTGTTGGGTGCCTTTGATGGTGGAGTGCCCGGCTAGCGTCGCCTACCACAATTGTCAAAATCTTACACCATAACATATTAATACGGTTTACCAAGGCGCTCCAAAACGATTATAAAGAGATGAACACAGAAAAATGTGGTCATCGAATGTCCATACTCATGGTATCTCGGCGGATCTCAATAATACTTCCAACGATCATGATATTTCTTTTGGTTGCTTATCTTGACACTTCGAAGGCCAGTGAAAGGCTCGAGGTGACCTACCGGACATCGAACGATCTGGGTGTTCCATCCAGGACCACTGACCCCGCCTTCACGGCAAACGGCGAATTCTACCCACCGCGTCAGGGATTCCAGGCAGCCAATGTGATGGTCGTGGACGATGATATGGAGCGCTGGATGACAGGGCCGTTCCTGGAAAGTTATATCGTAGCAGCCCTCAACGATGGAGGATACAGCTACGATATTTTCCGCTCGGGTATCTTCAATGGCACCAGTAATGAGTTTCCCAGTGGGGATGAAGGGCTATCCATCATGGACGATTACGAGATCGTCATCTGGTATTCGGCTTACAACACCGAGATCGTCACCGAAGACGAGACCGATGTCATCAAGGCCTATCTGGATGGCCAACAGGGCAATCAGGACAGCAATTCCACAACAAACCGAAACCTCATCATGATGACCCAGATGGCGGATTGGTTCAATACCAACTGGAGGAATTTCTTCTACAATTACCTGCATGCCAATGTGGGGGGAATGGTTGTCAATGGCACAGCGGATCCCATGGAGGGTGTTGAGGGGTCGGTATTCGAAGACCTGAGCCTGTCTGCGAGCGACAAGAACATCCAGTATATATCTCGCCCCTGCCGCCTCAGCCCCTCGGATACCACTGCCCAGGGGATGCTCTACATGGACCCCGACCATGAGACACACAAGTATCATGCCATCCAGTATCCCGAGACGGCCAGCGGGATGCCCCATGTCACAACCTACAGCTCCATCTTCTTTGCCGAGGAGTTCGGGGTCTTCGATAAACGGGAAGACAGGGCCGCTTTCATCGATACTGCCCTGGAATGGATGGATGTGGCGCCCAAACCCCGGCAGGATGAGGACCTGGGCATCGGCGGTATCGGGGTCCCGATCCTGGAATCCCATTTCTGGCGAGCGCTGGAAAGAGGCAAGCCCATGGATTTCGAGGTCGAAGTGACCAATTACGGTTCTCGTGTCCAGGATGATTATCTGGTGAAAATCCAGGTATTCGACGAGACCGGTGCCCTGATGTACCAAAACACCTGCAAGGGAACGGTCAGGCTCGCAGAGGATCAGACCCATACCCTGACGCTCGCGGGGGTCTATTTCAATCAATCAGGCATGAACCGCGTTGAGATCATGATCATACTGGAAGGTGACGAGGCCTCCTGGAACGATCTCATGGTCCTGGATGTGGGCGTCGCGCTCTGGCTGGAGGATGGTGAGGCAAGCACCACTGACGCGGCTGTGGCCGATACCGATGAGAATGGTGTTTCCAGCTTCAAGGGAACCAACTGGCATACCCAGACCGGGATAGTACGAGGCGGTAGATATGCCTGGTCGGCGTCGAATGCCACCACCGGCGAGTATGATCCCGGTCAAGACGACATACTGCTATCCCCGATCGTGGATCTAAGATATGTGGATGGGGCCTGGATCACTGCCATGTTCACCAACCGATTCGAGGATGGCGATGTTGCGCATATGCAGATCCGTAACCTCTCCGACGCTAAATGGCATACCCTTGAAACCTTCTCTGGCTCACACAATCTTTCGAATTGGTATATGTTCGGTGGGGATGGTAAATGGATCGGGTCTGAACTCCCATCAGCCTTTGTGGGTCATCCCGAGAACATGGTCTACCTTCGATTCCTGATGCTGGCCGATGATGACCAGGATACCGAACGAGGTCTCTTTCTCGACGATATCGTCTTTCGCGGTACCCAGTGGAAACACTCAGTTCCGGATCTGACCATCACCCGGAGTGATCTGGACGAGGTCGAACCGGAACCAGGCGATCTGGTCACAACGACAACCACCATCACCAACCAGGGAACAACGACCGCCACCGGCAGGCTGGGATTGTGGCTGGGAACGCCAATGGGTGGCCAGCGCGTGAACCTCTCGGCCCTTCTGGAGCTTGAGCCCGGCGGTCAGCGAGAAGTGCAGCTCGGTTGGATAGCCCGGGAAGGCTCTTTTGAATTGACATTGGCATTAGAAGAGCTCTCACACCTTGACCCCGGCCATACCGGGTCGGAACAGGCCATACACTCCGGCTCGAGCTGGCTACGTCAGCCGGATATCTCCCTCTCGGACCTGGATCTGGTGCCCGGGTCACCACGTCAGGGAGAGAATGTCGAGCTCTCGGTCATGGTGGCCAACCTGGGAGAATATCCTGGTAGCGGCTTCCTGGTCGCGAGTTTGGATGGCGACGAGTACGCGAGGGCCGACTTCGAAGTATTTCCGGATAACGACAAGATCATAACCCTGCGGTGGGACGCTCCCTACCCGGATGAGTATCTGCTCAACCTGACCGCGATACTGGACGGGGAACGAATGGACCGGAACCCGGCCGACAACCACCTAAATCTCGATATTGAAATACGTCCCGGAGCCAACCTGGCCTTGAGCGAGCTGGATCTCGATCCCCATCCCATTGAACCGGACCAGAGCCTCCAGATCCTGGTGAAGGTCAGCAACACCGGGCTCATCACGACCAACGGGACCCTTGAATTCTGGATCGATGATATGAAGTTGGACAGTCAAGGTATCTCTCTCGAACCACATCACAGTAGCATGGCAACGACGGAATGGATAACACAATATGGAGATTTTATCGTAACAGCAAAATTATCGG
>CAYSUX010000179.1:0-6183 GCA_964434315.1 uncultured archaeon | reverse complement strand
ATATCAACTTCGTATCCTGCCCCCAGGTCTACGGCGGCACCTTCCAGCAATTCAATCTACGCAAGAGTCGCGACCGGGGTCTGGAAGTACGTTGGGTCCCCAATCCCATCAACCTGGATGAGTGGGAAGCAAACATCGATGAGAACACCCGCTTCCTCTACGGCGAGATGCCCTCCAACCCCCAGCAGGGCTTCTTCGACCTGGAGGCCGTGGCCAAGCTGGCCCACGAGCACAATCTTCCCTTCATCGTTGACTCGACCATCGCCACGCCGGCTCTTATGCGCCCCCTGGCTCATGGCGCCGATGTGGTGATCCATTCCACCACCAAGTCCCTGACCACCAGCGGCTTCGGCATCGGCGGGGCCCTCATCAGCCGCCCGGGGATCACCAGTGAGCTGGAATACGAGGAAGGACCACCCGACTGGAAGGAGGATTTCGCCACCTGGATCAAGTTCTGGCCCGGTCGGGACCAGGGTCCCAATATAAGCCCCTTCAACGCCCTGATGACCCTCAACGATATGCGGACCCTGCGCTCACGCATGGACCTGGTGAGCCGCAATACTCTGGAGGTGGCCCACTACCTGGAATCGAACTCCAATGTGGAAAAGGTCGATTACCTGGGCCTGGAGTCGGATCCGCTACACAAGTTGGCCAGCAAATACATGAAGCTGGCTGACACCGACGAGAACCGCTACGGCCATCTGCTCTCTTTCCGTGTGAAAGGGGGAGGCAGCGCCGCGCGACGGGTCTTTGACGCCTTCCGCATGATATACCGCGCCACCGACCTGGGACGCATCAAATCGGTGGCCACCATCCCGGCCATATCGACCCACTCCCAGCAGGGTGAGGAGGCCCGCGTGATGGCCGACGTGCCGCCCAACCTCATCCGGCTCTGTGTGGGTGCCGAGAACCCGCTGGACGTCATCGATGACCTGAAACAAGCCCTCAAGGAGGCCTGAAAATGACAATGAAGATAGCATTGATAGGATTCGGCACGGTCGGACAGGGACTGGCCGAGATACTGCTGGAGCACGGCGAACGCATAGAACAGGAGACCGGAGCCGGCTTCACGGTCGTGGCTGTATCCGATTTCCTGAAAGGCTCGGTCTACAACCCCCGGGGTCTGGACCTGTCAGCCCTGTTGGCCCTGGCCGAGAGCGGTCAATCCCTGGAGGAGCTGGACGCTCCCCACAAGGGTTGGGACGCCTTGACCACAATTCGTCAGGCCGACTGTGAAGCCATCTGCGAGGCCACCTACACAGACCTGCAAACCGGCGAACCGGCCACCTCCCACCTGAAGGCGGCCATCGAGACCGGCAAGCATATCGCCACCACCAACAAGGGTCCGGTGGCGCTCCACAGCAAGGAGTTGCAGGCCGCCGCGGCCAAGGCCGGGGTCCAACTCCTGGCCGAAGGCACCGTGGTCTCGGGCACACCCATCCTGAATCTCGCCCAGGGACCCATGGCCGGCATCGGCATCAAGGCCGTCAAGGGCATCCTCAACGGCACCACCAACTACATCCTGTGCGAGATGGAAGCCGGCGCGCCCTATGCCGAGGTGCTCAAGCGAGCCCAGGAACTGGGCTATGCCGAGGCCGACCCCACAGGGGACGTGGAAGGCTGGGACGCCGCAGGCAAGGTGACCATCCTGGCCAATCTGCTCATGGGCGGCGATCTGAAACCCTCGGATATCGACCGCACCGGGATCACCGGCATCTTGGACGATGACATTAAAAAGGCCAAGGCCGAGGGCAAGCGCTGGAAGCTCATCGGTGAGACCCGCAAACATGATGACGGCACCATCACCGGCAAGGTGGCTCCCCAGGCCCTGCCACTGTCCGACCCACTGGCCGGCGTAGGTGGGGCGACCAATGCCCTGACCTTCGAGACCGAGCTGATGGGTCCGGTCACCATCGTCGGCGCCGGTGCCGGACGGATCGAGACCGGCTACTCGCTACTGACGGACCTGGTGGCCATCTGGCGGGCGAGGAAGTAACCCCAGTCACAGGCAGCCAGGTTGAAAACTACTTTTATCCGGTGCGGACTATATCGGCCAACGGAGCCCTAGCCATGAATCTGAACCAAATGTCCCATCGTACCCTGGCCCTGATAGTATCCGGCCTGCTCCTGCCCCTCTCCCTGTTTGCCTCTGTCTATTACGATTCAGATGAGGAGGACGACCCCTATTACCCGCCCCTTGAGGACCGGCACAAGCTGGATTGGGACACTTCCGGACAGCACAGCATGGTGTTAGAGCCTGGCCCCTATGAAGCCCTTGACGTGCAGGAGGCCTATGTGGAAGTGGACCTGCCACCAGGCGAGGGCGGAGCTACTTGGACCGGCAATGAGGCCGTGGTCCATCTCTCCTACTGGCTGCCCTCCAACACCCTGGCGGGTGAGCAGGTGCCGGTCATTGCCATTGTCAGTCCCTATTTCGATTTCGGGGCGCCTGACCCCTCACCGCCCACCAATGTAGTAGGCGCGGCTCGCGGGGTCTTCATCTACGAGAACTTCGTGCCCCATGGCTATGCCTTTGCCCAAGTCTCGGTCTTTGGTACCGAATACTCCACCCACTGTTTCGACTATCGGGGTAATGGCGAGCAGATAGGCATCGATGCCGCCGTCACCTGGCTTGGCGAACAGGATTGGAGCAATGGCCACGTCGGTCTTTACGGAAAATCTTACGAGGGTGCCACCCAGTGGGAAGCAGCCACACGCTACAATCCCTATCTCAAGACCATAGTGCCTATCTCTGGTACCACCGGAACCAAGGAGCTGCTCTACAAGAACGGCTCGGCCGAGGCCCGTTCCCAGGTCATGCACATGAACTATTTCTACAACACCGTGGACGGAGACGGTGACGACCTGGACAATGCCTGCCCCGACGTGGTGCATGGCCTCTATCAGGGAACCTTCACCTATGGGGCCGGGGAACTGGACCCGGAGCTCAACGAGTACTGGGCTGAGCGCTCCTATCTGGACCGGGCCTATGACAACTACGAGGGGTCCATCTACTGGGTCCAGGGGTTGCAGGACCTGAACGTGGACAGCCACATGGTCTTTCCCCATTACGAGCGCTTCCAGGAGGGCGGCTTCGATGTGAAGGGTATGATAGGCCAGTGGGGCCATGACTATCCGGACCAGTGGTACAAGCACATCAACATCAGCGCGGGCTACGGGGCCGAGGCCTTCCCTGAGATGACCCGCTGGGACTGGGGCCAGGATCTCTTCGAGTGGTTCGAATACTACCTTAAGGGCATAGGACCCAAGCCCGAACTCCATGCCCAAATACAGCGCAATGACGGCCAGTGGCGGGTGGAGGAGACCTGGCCCCCCAAGGACGCCGAATGGATAGACCTGACCCTTGGTTCAGAATTGGAACAAACCTCCTTTGGCCCGGCTATCGTGGCTGGTTTCGGCGATGCGGGGCTGGGTACTGAGGTGGTCTTCGAATCGGAGGGTTTCGACGAGGAACTGCATATATCGGGCCTGGCCCGCTTCCATGTCCAGGTGACCGCTTCGGGCGACGGAGGGCAGATATTTGCCGAGCTGGTAGATACCGAGAACGGCTTACGCCTGGGCCATGCCACCATGGACATTCGCTATCACGATGGCAGTGATGAACCCCAGACCGTGACCAGCGGACAGCAGCTCACCATGTACATGGAGTTCTTCGGCATCGATGCCGTACTGCCTGCTGGACATGGTCTGAAACTGACCCTGACCACCAGTGGTGAGGACTATCTGCCACCGGCAGCCAACTTCCCCATTACCGTGGATGTAAGCTCGTCCAGTGTGCTCTCAATCCCTGTGATACAGCGGGACGGTCCGATGGTCTTCGAGGTTCCCGATTGGGAGCCATAGCCTCTATACCATTTCTTGAGGTATTTGAAATATGGGAATTGAGACTGCGTGACGGCTGTGGCTGCCGCCTGTCAAGGGCCCTGTATCCCTTCAGTCCAAGCAGGCCAGACAGGACATCCTCGGCATAGGTGTCCTGTTCTGGTACCTCACCGGTCATCTCTTGGAGTATGGCCGAGAGGGTCCTGCCACTCCTGGTCTCGATACATTCTGTAATATCAACACCGACGATAAGTCTGCCACCTAGGTCTATACCCATGAATAGCCCCGTGCTGTCACCGGACCGTGAAAGGGGAAGTCTATAAAGGCTGTTCGATGAGGGATGAGGACAGCACCCTATCAGGGCTATCTTCGCTTCCCCTTGGGCCTGTTCTGCTTCTGCACCTTGGCCCAGGTGTCGCGGAGGGTCGAGGTGCGGTTGAAGACCATCTTGTCGGGGGTCGAATCCGGGTCCACGGAGAAGTAGCCGGTGCGCTCGAACTGTATCCGGTCGCCCTCATTGAGGCTGGCCACTGCAGGTTCGGCCAGGGCGGTCAGGATCTCCAGGGAGTCGGGGTTCAGGTAATCGGTGAACTCGCCCTTCTCGCCCATGGGGTCCTCGACGGTGAAGAGCTTATCGAATAGGCGAGCCTCGATATTCAAGGCGTGGGCGGCGGAGACCCAGTGCAGCGTGGCCTTGACCTTGCGGCCGTCAGGTGCGTCGCCTCCCCTGGTCTCGGGGTCATAGGTACAACGCAGCTCGATGACATTGCCCTTTTCATCCTTTATCGCCTCCTGGCAGGTGATGAAGTAGGCGTAGCGCAGGCGTACCTCGCGGCCCGGGGCAAGCCTGAAGAATCTCTTCACCGGCTCTTCCATGAAGTCCTCTTGTTCGATATAGAGTTCCCTGGAGAATGGTACCAGACGGGTCCCGGCCGAGGGGTCTTCGGGATTGTTCACGGCCTTGAACTCCTCGGACTGGTCCTCGAGGTAGTTGGTGATGACGACCTTCAGGGGGCGCAGCACGGCCATGAAGCGGTTGGCGGTCCGGTTCAACTCCTGGCGAACGCAGTGCTCCAATAGCTCGAAGGCGATGGTGTTGGCCTTCTTGGCCACACCGATACGGGAGCAGAAATCACGAATGGCGGCAGGGGGATAGCCCCGCCTGCGCATTCCGCTGATGGTAGGCATCCGGGGGTCGTCCCAGCCGGTCACATGGCCACCTTCGGCAAGCTTCGCAACCTCAGATGTCCCTGTTGCGACGCCTTCCACCATGTCCAGCAGGATACGCTTGGACATCACCGTATAGGTCAGATTGAGCCTGGCGAACTCGATCTGCCGGGGATGGTAGACCCCCAGTCTGTCCAGGAACCAGTCGTAGAGCTGGCGATGGACCTCGAACTCCAGGGTGCAGATGGAATGGGTGATGCCCTCGATGGAGTCCTCGAGCCCGTGAGCCCAGTCGTACATGGGGTAGATACACCACCTGTCGCCCACATGGGGATGAGAGGCATGGAGGATACGATACATGATGGGGTCGCGCATGAGCATGTTGGGGTGGGTCATGTCGATCTTCGCCCGTAGCACCTTCTCGCCGTCGGCGAACTCGCCGTCTCGCATCCGCCTGAACAGATCGAGATTCTCCTCGACAGTGCGATTGCGATAGGGGCTGTCGGTGCCGTGGGTGGTCACGTCGCCGCGTTGCTCGCTTATCTGCCGAGCGGTGCAATCGTCCACATAGGCATCACCCTGCTCTATGAGCTGCTCGGCATAGTCGTACATCCTGCCAAAATAATCGGAGGAATAGAGCAGGCGATCCTCCCAGTCGAATCCCAGCCAGCGGACATCACCGACGATGGAATCGATATACTCCTGGCTCTCCTTGACCGGATTGGTGTCATCGAAGCGCAAATTGCATTTGCCACCATACTCGGCGGCTATACCGAAGTTCAGGCAGATGGACTTGGCGTGGCCGATGTGCAGATAGCCGTTGGGCTCGGGCGGGAAGCGGGTGTGGACCCGTCCTGCGTGCTTGCCGGTGCGATTGTCCTCGTCGATCATCTGGCGGATGAAGTCGCGACCGGTAGATGCTGGTTCGGAGTTTGACATGGGTTTACTCCTTTCAGGCCAGGGTCCATTGCCTTGGAATAGATATGGCTTGCGGGCCGTGGGACGTGGGCCGTGTTGCGCTTATCAACGTTTTGATGAATGGCCCGGAGTGGAGAGCCCGGGGTAATACAAACGGCCCGGAGGTACCTACGAGAGCTATTTACTAGAGGAGAAGTGGATGCTCCCGCCGGGAATGTGACTCAAATTTAATGTCAAAGAATTAGCCATTTCCCG
>CAYSUX010000178.1:0-6209 GCA_964434315.1 uncultured archaeon | reverse complement strand
TTCGACCTGTCGGTTGAAAAGTTCCCTGGGAATCTTTTGGCCCTCCATCAGACCGGCGCACGAAGTCTCCTCGAAAAAGCGGGGCGGCAAGGTATCATCTGCACGGGTCCGTCCGGTTCTCAGGTTGTAGAGTCGGGCCAGGGTCGAAATTCGCTCGCCTACCTGTTCGATTTTGTCCGCGGTATAGTCGAAACCGGTGGAGGCGTTTAGGAATGGGATCAACCGGTCGAAACCAAAGGGCAGGAAGTCGCAGATCACCATGCAATTGCGGGCGTTCACCTCATCCTGGCCGGCCTTGATGTAGGCAGGTAGCTTCTCCAGCTCCAACTGGCCCGTCATCTCGTCGGTGGCGCTCCAGAATCGGGTATGGCTGGCAAAATCGGAGGTCGCCAGGGCCAGTCCCATGGAATAGCAGCCCAGCGGATTCACTCCCGATATTTCCATTCCGGCGACATTGATGGCAAAATGATCACTACCCTGTCCAATGGTCCCGGAGGCCCGCCTGGTTCCCTCGGCCAGGATGTCACCGATGCCTTCACGCAGGGCTATCTGTTCGATAAGGGAATGGCTGGCCGCCGCCGATCCGAACTTGATGCGCTGGTTGTCACCCTCGGATAGCAGACCTTTCGCGAAACACTCCATGGCAAAGGAGATGGTCACACCGGTGGAGATGGTATCAAGACCGTACTTGTCACAGAGCCAGTTGGCCTGGGCGACAGCCTCGGCCGATGCCAGCTCACAGTTGGAACCCAGGTAGGCGGTCGTTTCGTACTCGGGACCCTCCATCTGCTTGCCATCCCATCTGGATACCTTGGAGCAACGGATAACGCCACAGCCAAAACAGCCGGTATTGGTCCAACCCAGCTCCTTGCTCATGGTCTCGGAGGTGATCTTCTCGTAATGCTCGAACCCGCCTTTCTTGAAGTTGTGGGTGGGCAGGAACCGCCCTTCCTCCTGACCCATCCGGATCCACATCATGGTGCCCAGATCATACCTGCGTTTGGCTCCCGGATGTTCCTTCAGATCGGCTGTAAGTTGTTTGGTCAGCTTTTTATACTCATCGTTGTCAAAGTGTTCAATACGCCCGGAGCCCTTGACCACCACCGCTTTGAGCTTCTTGGAGCCCATGACCGCTCCGGAACCGCCCCGACCGAAATGGCGATTGTACTCTGTACCGATGGCTGCGAAACGAACCAGATTCTCGCCAGCCTGGCCGATACACGCGACCCGGGATCCTGAGTGTTCATCGCGCAGGGTCTTCTCGGTATCGAAGGCGTCCTTGCCCCAGAGATCACCGGCGTCCCGGAACTCGACACCCTCGGGGGATATGATCAGATAGGTGGGTTTCGCGGCCTTCCCCAGGATGGAGACATAATCCCAGCCCGCTCGCCTGAGCGCCGGGCCGAAATGGCCACCGCAATGAGTGTCCAGAAAACCTCCAGTGAGGGGGGAGCGGGTCACTATCGCCGATCTGGCCGAGGTCTGGATGGCTGAACCGGTAAGGGGCCCGGTGACGAATATGAGGGGATTCTCCGGGTCCAGCGGGTCTTTCGAGGTGTCCTGCTCAACGAGCAGTGAGAGGCCTACACCCTTGCCGCCGATGTACTTTAGCAGGCGCTCCTGGTCGATGGTGCCCTTGATGAGGGTCTGATCGGTCAGGTTGATCTTAAGATACCTGTCGCAGGTTCCCATGGTCTGTCCTCGAGAAGTCGATGGCCAACCAGAGCAGGGAACCGTTTAAAACTGCGATGTTACGAACCGGGACTGTTGGTTCGGGAACTTTCCGGGATAACAGTACACAATATACAGTACACAGTATACAGTATACAGTATACAGTACACCGAGACCCAACGCTCGCTCACCGTTAACGCCGCGCACGGTCTCTGGGACCCGAGATCCGGTTTCGGGGGGTCTATACCTGGACGTCTATACCTGCACGACCTCTTTGATCTCGGGGTGGACTTCCTTGAGGACCGATTCGATGCCCATCTTCAGGGTCATGGCCGACATCGGGCAGCCGCCGCAAGCGCCCTGGAGCTTGACATAGAGCATGCCGTCCCCTTCATCGAACCTTACGACATCCACGTTTCCGCCATCCATCTTCAGGCGGGGGCGAACACGCTCGTCGAGGGTCTTCTCAACCTGGGTTAGATCCATGGTTTATCACTGGAAAGGTAGTCTGCCGACCGGTAAAAAGACCTTGCCCAATCCAGGGAAACAGGCAGGCCAAGGCTTAAAGGAGCAAATACTCTCGACAGGGTCATGGAAC
Organism: uncultured archaeon; assembly: GCA_964434315.1. GTDB lineage: Archaea > Thermoplasmatota > Poseidoniia > MGIII > CAYLMJ01 > CAYLMJ01. Next base: position 3,939 of record CAYSUX010000178.1, on the reverse strand, counting down.
GGGCACTGGTTATCGGGCGTTTCCAGCCCTTTCACAAGGGCCATCTGGCAGTCATCCGGTATGTCGAGCGGCAGGGATTCGAGCCCCTTGTCGCCATCGGCTCGGCCCAGGCCCATCATACCTATCACAACCCTTTCACCGCCGATGAGCGAAAGGAAATGGTGCAAGCCGCCCTTGCCCGCCTGCCGGATATGAGCCTGCCCGAAGCCGCCCTTGCCTGCCTGCCCGGCCCGCCTGCCCCGAGCCCGCCCGTGCCGGTGTTTCCGCTGGAGGACCTGTTCGACCCGCCCAGATGGGCGGCCATGGCCCTGGAGCGATTGCCCCCTTTTGCAGTGGTATTCTCCAACGACCCAACGACCATCGAGGCCTTCCGGGGCCACGATGTGGAGGTGCGCAACATCCCCGAGCAGCAGCGCAGCCTGTGGCAGGGGCGGGTGATCCGCGAACAGATGGCCAATGGCGACCCCGCATGGCGAGAGGCTGTACCCGAGGTGGTGGTGGAGATTCTCGACCGGTTGGATGCGCCGTCCCGCCTGGCCCGCCTCAAAGCCGAGAACGATGGCGATGTCGAAACCCCGGCCGATGGCAAAGCCAATGCCAAAGCCGATACAGATAATGAAAGGAAACAGGAGAGTTGACATGCCCGCCGCCATGCTGGCCGAACAACTCGCTCAACGCCTCCTGGCGATCCTTAAAGAAAAGAACGAGACATTGGCGGTGGCCGAGTCGTGCACCGGCGGCCTGCTGGGCGGCGCCCTTACCGCCGTGCCCGGTGCCTCGGCCGCCTTCCTGGGCGGCGTCATATCCTACGCCAACGAGGCCAAGACCGCCCTGCTGGACGTGCCCGCCGCCATGCTGGCCGCCCATGGCGCCGTCTCCCACGAGGTCGTCGAGGCCATGGCCCAGGGCGCCCTCCACCGCCTCAACGCCGATTGGGCCCTGGCCGTCTCAGGCGTGGCCGGCCCCGAGGGCGGCACAACCGACAAGCCGGTGGGCACCGTGGTCATCGGCGCCCTGGGCCGGAAGGGGGGCCTGGTCAAGGCCTTCCGGTTCGAGGGCGACCGGCTGGCCGTGCGGGGGCAGGCCGTGGCGGCGGCGCTGGAGCTGGGGCTGCGGTTGGTGGGCGGATAATGTCAAGCAGTGCCGATATCTTTATATTCCATTAGCCAATAATAATTGTAACCATTATTATGTCTAAACAAAATATACTGGGGCCCCGCGAGCTGTCCCTCCTCTCTACCCTCACCCGCCAGCGCCGGCGCGCCTTCCAGTTCGACCGGGCCGCTGCCATCCTGGCCGGAGCCTCCCGCCCCGTCGTCCGCAACACCCTCAGCCGCCTGGTCCGCAAGGGCTACCTCCAGCGCGTGAAGCGAGGCTCCTACATGCTGGTCCCTTTCGGCCATACTGATCATGTCGCCCACGAGCTGGCGGCGGCGCCCTCGATGGTGGCCGACTACTACGTATCCTTCTGGTCGGCCCTTAGCTACTGGGGCATGACCGAGCAGTTACCCCGGCGGGTAACGGTGGCCGTCCCAAAGCCGCAACGGACCAGGACATTTCAGGGCGCCTCCTATCGCTTTGTCACCCTGGCGCCGAGGTATTATTTTGGATTCCAAGCTGTCGAAATTGATGGGCGTGAGGTGAACCTGGCCGGCAGGGAAAAGGCGATCCTGGACTGCCTGCTCCACCCCTGCCATTGCGGCGGCCTCGGCGAGCCGGTCAAGGCCCTCCGGGAGCAGGCCGACGAGCTGGACTGGGCCAAGATGGCCGACCACCTGAGCCGGATGGTCAGCAGCGCCCTTGAGCGGCGGCTGCACTACTGCCTCAACCGCTTTGGTCTGGAGCGGCAGCTCTCGGCCCTGGGCCCCCACCGCAAGTTCAGCGGCTATCGATGGCTCGACCCCGAAGGGCCCAAGGAGCAAAAGGCATATGACCACCGCTTTGGTCTGCTGGTCAATGTAAACCTAGACGAGGAGATGGCTTGAAGCGGTTTGACCTGGAGGTAATTCGGCGACACGCCACCGTTGGCGGTATGAGCCTGGGGAACGCCGAGAAAGACTACGTGCTGTCGGTAGCCCTGGCGGCTCTGGCCGAGGCGGGGCTCAACACCGAGTTGGTCTTCAAGGGTGGCACGTGTCTGAAAAAGGCCTACTTTCCCGAATACCGTTTCTCGGCTGACCTTGACTTCACTGCCCTGGCAAGCGATATAACAACCCACAAGCGCAGGATCACCGGGCTTTTCGAGAACCGCGAAATCGAGGGTGTGGCCTTTACCGGGATCAAAGATCGCAGTCAGGCTGGTCGGCCCTCCTTGAACCTGCGCGTCAAATATGCCAGCGGCCTTGCTCCTCCCGAAAGACCTCACATCGACAGTATTCGGCTCGACCTCAACTACCAGGCTACGGTCTATTTGGAACCTACAGAACAAAGATTGCTATTGCCTGAAATTTATCAGCTTTCCAGACCCGGATACAAGGTCCTCCAGCTTACGGAGATCGTGGCCGAGAAGGTCCACGCCATCTACAAACGGCCCAAGCCCCGGGACCTTTTCGACCTTAATTACCTGCTTGAAAAAGGCGTTGAGTTCGACATCAAACTCATCGATTTGAAGCTGGAAACCCTCAAGCGCACCTTTGACACAGCCACTTTTGCCGGCAGAGTGGAACGGCTAAAGCCAAGGTGGTCACGCGACATGGAGGGATTAATAACCGACCCACCCTCTTTCGCCAATGTCTCAGCTTCTGTGATGGCTCATGTGGCAAAGTAGAATTGACCATCCAGCACTTCAATGCAGCCATAGATCCTCGAAAGGCAACGCCATCACCGGCTCCGAGGGCGGCACACCCGAAAAGCCTGTCGGCACCGTAGTCATCGGCGCCTTCGGCCAGAAAGGCGGCCTGGTCAAGGCCTTCCGGTTCGAGGGCGACCGGCAGGCGGTGCGGCGGCAGGCCGTGGCGGCGGCGCTGGAACTGGGGCTGCGGCTGGTGGGCGGATAATGTCAAGCAGTGCCGATATGATGATCAATCCTCTAATTTCCGCAGAAAGGTCACCCTGTACAGGGCATTGACCTTGAGGTCCACCGGCCCTTCGGGAATGAACTTCTCGCCGTCATAGCGGAGGATGACACGCTGAGACATGTTAAAATCCACCTAGGCACGGTTAATAAACATTCCACCCCCACCTACCAGCCTCAATCCAGCTTCCGCCCACTCATGACTCTCGCCCCAGCCTCCGACCCGCGGACGACCGAGGCCATGACCCGGGGCGCCTGCGCCCGCCTCGCAGCCGACTGCCCTGGCCGTCTCAGGCGTGGCTGGCCCGGAGGGCGGCACGGGTACGCTGTTGAGCCCGGAGGGCGTAGGTCGAAAGGCCGCATGTGGACGCCATTCCTGTCCCCCCGCCAGTAGGGGAAGTTATCCAATCCAATAAATAATACATATGGGATAGAAATTCAAGAATTAAAATCCAAAAAAACAGAAAAAATGGTGGACGACATGCGGCGTTGAGACCGGAGCCCGGAGGGCGTAGGTCGTAAGGCCGCATGTGGACGCCATTCCTGTCCCCCCGCCAGTAGGGGAAGTTATCCAATCCAATAAATAATACATATGGGATAGAAATTCAAGAATTAAAATCCAAAAAAACAGAAAAAATGGTGGACGACATGCGGCGTTGAGACCGGAGCCCGGAGGGCGTAGGTCGTAAGGCCGCATGTGGACGCCATTCCTGTCCCCCCGTTAGTGGGGGACAGGAATGGTGGACCGGGCGAGATTTGAACTCGCGGCCTCCTCCATGCCAAGGAGGCGATCTTCCGGGCTGATCTACCGGCCCACGTGGGCAGTGATTCCATGCTCCCCTACATAAGGCTGACGCCATCAGATAACCTGGATGGGCCCGGAGGGATTCGAACCCTCGACCACTCGGTTATGAGCCGAGCGCTCT
>CAYSUX010000177.1:0-6215 GCA_964434315.1 uncultured archaeon | reverse complement strand
AAATTTGTTTCTTCGTCAGTCGATATCCAGATGAACCGGTGTGGTCGGGTCCAGGGAGTAAGCCCCTTTCTGTTGACCATGTGAGAGTATCACAGGGTTGACACCATTCGGCTTAGCGTCCTACCTTCCGCTTGCCAGCCGCAATTGCGGATGTTTGGACTTGCTCCGGCAGGGATGGCCGTTTCATCAATTCCGCTCGCGGCGTCCCGGGCGATATCCCGTTCATCCCCATGGCGGGCGGCTGTGTCGTTTCTGCTCCAGGGCCGACCCTCGCGAATCCCCGGCTTGAACCGGGCTGCCTTGGCTGGTGGAGAGGGGACTTTCCTCAGCGCCCGTAAAGGGTACCGTCGGGTGTCCTCCTGCTCCCGACCACGACGATGATACCCTGGCCCAGCTCTTAAGGTTGGCGGATAACACAGCTATGAAAGACCTTTAACATCTTTTTTGCTTCAGCTCTACTCCACCCCCGCCGTCGCCTACCGCCTACCACAAAGATTATCAATGTCTGCCGATTTTCGAGTAATGGGGTCTGACTCTTGAAAACATCCATCTGTGGCTCACAGCTTTGTTCCGAGCGCTTCTTCCTTGTTTTGGCAACGTCTATTCTCAGTATCGCAGGGGTTGCTATGTTCATCTGGTTGGCCACCCCGGGTGAGGCATTGCCCCTGATGAATGAGTATCAGGTGACCCAGAACGAGGACAATTCATCATACGATGCTCATCCTATCGAGGATTCCCAGGGATACATCGATATTGTCTGGACCTCGAACTCAGATGGCGGAAAGCAAAAGATCTGGTTCTCTCGCTCTGCGGATAACCTCAATTGGAGTGAACCGGTCCTGGTCACCGATAACTCTTACAAGAGCTATATTCCGGCTCTCGCAGAGGGGAAGGACGGCACCTTGCATCTGGGATTCACAATGAGTAAGATGGATTCCAATGGTTGGGATGTCTACTATTGCAATTCCACCGATTTGGGTCAAACCTGGTCTACACCTTCAAAGGTACTGGGAGGAAGTAATGGAGAGGCAGTCTATGGCCTCGTAGCTCAGGATCAGGACCTGTGGATATTATATGGCTCTTCCAGCAAAAGATATGTTGTCAGATCCACTGACGAAGGCAAGACCTGGAGCAGTCCTGTCAGGGTGACCAGTAGCAATGCGGTCACGAAGTCATCTTTGATGTTGAACGATGATGGTGAACTGCTCGTGGCCTTGACCAAGGAATCGGATCAGGAACTCTATATTTACGGTTCCTCGGATGGAACCTCGTGGGATCTGGTAAGCAATCCCACCCTCGAATATACTCCCAACAATCCCTGTTTGATCCAGGATGATAACGGGAATTACTGGCTGGCCATGCAGGATGACCCTTATGGTGACACCGAGATATTCCTGATCAAAAGCCCCGATCTTATCAACTGGAGCTACCATAACCGGCTTACCTACGCGGACGGTGAAGATGGTATTCCCGGATTGGTCACCACATCCGATTCGATCTATCTATTCTGGACCAACTCACGCACCGATGGTGGCCGTGACCAGGTCTTCGTCGGCGAGATCGAATATGATGAAGATCTGCTGGCCTACGATTATCCCTGTGTTCATGTCGATGAGAACGGCATCCACTATCAGGTTGTCCGAAATGCGGACAAGGATATCCTGTTCATGACATCTTCCGATGGAAAGGATTGGTCAGAACCGATAAATGTGATAACTCACGAGTCCCCTGATAGCGTACCTCAGATCCTCAAGGGTCCCGACAGCACCTTGTACCTCGCTTTCTCATCGAAACGTAATAGCGACTCCCACCGGGTCTGGTTCACCAGGTCTATCGACGATGGCATGACCTGGATCGATCCCCTCTTCGTCGCTGGAGGCAGTTCGAGCAGCGAAGAGGCCAACGGTATCGAGATCCTGCCTGATGGCAGGCTGGTGATCCTCTTTCACAAGGGTGTCGACTCCAGTACGGCCTATGCCTATGCCACGGTCTCCGATGACAATGGGGATACCTGGTCCTCGGCGGCCAAGGTCGCCTCGAGCAAAACAAAGAGCCGAAACTCCATGACGCTCAATGAAGATGATGAACTGGTAATGGTCTATACCAAGCGTTCCGACAATGTCTTCCATTTCCTCTTATCCGCCGATGGCGAGGACTGGGAGTCGGTATCATCCTGGGAGGGGGCCTCGGCTCCATTGAGAAAGGATCTCTACAGGGACCACTGGGGAACCTACTGGCTCACCTGGATAACCAGCGACGACAATGGACAGCTCTGGTACTCCAGTTCGACGGACCTGGAAAATTGGGAGACCCCGGTTTGCGTTCACGACCATGACTGGTTCGATGATCGGCCCTTTCTATACAACAACACCGCCACTTTGCAGACCTATCTGGGTTGGGTATCCGACTGGAACGGGGTCCGGCAGATCGAGACCATGGACCTATCCACCATCCCGGTGCCCCATGCTTTCATCGATTCCATCGAACCATCGCCGGTTCATGAAGGCGAAACGGTATACCTGGACGGCCATGGGGAATACAGCGACGGCAACATCACAGGATACCAATGGCGTTCCGATATCGATGGGGTTCTGAGCACACTCGCCTCTTTCAACACCACCTCGTTGTCCACCGCCACCCATACCATCCACTTCAAGGTCAAAGCCGATGACGGTAACTGGAGCCAGGAGGTCAGCCAGGATCTCAAGGTCAATGGCTATCCCGAGGCCATGATCGATTCCATATCACCCAATCCGGCCAGCGACGATGACGAGGTGAACTTCGAGGGTCATGGCACTGATGATGATGGTACCATCGCCGGCTACAACTGGCGCTCCGATATCGACGGCAATATCAGTGACCAGGCCACCTTCTCCATCAGCGGCCTCTCGTTTGGCAACCATTCCATCTACTTCAGGGTCCAGGACAACAATGGAGCCTGGTCACCCGAGGTCTCAGAAGAGCTCCAGATCGTCACCCTCCCTGTGGCTACCATCGATTCCGTATCCCCGAACCCGGCGGATCCGGGGATTTCGGTCTCCTTCCAGGGCCATGGCGAATACGAGGATGGTGAGGTGGTCGGCTATGAATGGCGCTCCGATATCGACGGCCTGCTCAGCGATCAGGATTCCTTCGACACCACCTCGTTGACCATCGGCACCCATACGATCCATTTCAAGGTCCAGGGTGATGATGACTCATGGAGTACAAAGGTCAGCTTGGCCCTGAGGATCAACGACCCCCCCATTGCCACCATCGATACCATCTCGCCAAACCCGGTGGAGGTGGGTGATCAGATACTCTTTTCAGGTTCCGGTGAGGATGGCGACGGCACCATCGCAGTTTACCGCTGGCGCTCGGACCTCGACGGGAATCTGAGCGTGGCAGCCTCCTTCTACAGCTCCACTCTGGTCGCCGGTAACCACACCATCTATCTCTCGGTACAGGACAACGATGGAGCATGGTCTGCGGAGGACTCCCGGACCCTACGGGTCAATCTCAAACCTATCGCCGTGATCGACTCCATAACGCCCAACCCGGCCCGATATGTGGACGAGGTGAACTTCACCGGCCATGGCGAGGATCAGGATGGCACCATCACGGGGTACAACTGGCGATCACATCTCGATGGTTACCTGGCAGCCTCACCCCAGTTCTCCTTTCCTGACCTTACAGGCGGCGCTCACACCATCTACTTCAGGGTCCAGGACAACGAGGGTTCCTGGTCCGATGAGGTATCGACGACGCTCTGGATCGTCCTGGATCCCAACGCCACCATCGACTACGTATCGCCCAGTCCGGCCAGTGAGGGCGAGCTTGTGCACTTCTCGGGTTCGGGTGAGGCCACGTTCGGCAATATCACCGACTATCGGTGGCGCTCTTCCATCAATGGCGTACTCTCGGTCGAGGCCTCCTTCTTGACGAGAAACCTATCGGGAGGATACCATCTCATCCACTTTTCGGTAAAAGACGAGTTCGGCTCCTGGTCCGATGAGGCTGTTATCGGGCTGCAGGTGACAACCCGCCCGATCGCTTTCATCGATTCCATCTTCCCCTCCAGTGCCTCACCTGGTGATGTGGTCTACTTCTCGGGTCACGGAGAGGACCTGGAAGGAGCCATCGAATCCTACCTGTGGTACTCTTCCATCGATGGCCCTCTGTCCTATACCAGCTCCTTTAGCACCTCCTCGCTCTCGGGCGGCAACCACAACATCTCCTTCACCGTCTGGGATGACCAGGACGGCACAAGCCTGCCGGTCCACACCACCTTGGTCATCAATACCGACCCCACCGCCCTAATCGACACCATCACGCCCTCACCGGCGGAGAGAAACGAAAAGGTCCGTCTGGTCGGCATCGGGAAGGACCAGGAAGGCCCCATCGCCCGGTACCAGTGGAAATCATCGGAAAACGGCTTCATCGGCAATACCTCGGTGTTGCAGTTGACCAACCTCTCAATGGGCCACCATATCCTGAACTTCAGGGTTCAGGACAGTTTCGGTATCTGGTCTTCCACCGCCATCGGTGAGCTCTGGGTCTATGCCATGCCAGAAGCCCAGGCCGAAACGAACCTCAACGGGACCGTAATGACCGGTATCGAGGTCGAGTTCATCGGCACCGGTTGGGACGCGGATGGTCATCCGGTGAAGTACGAGTGGGATTTCGACGGCAACGGCGTCTTCGACTGGTCCTCCGATGACTCGGGCCTGGTCAACCACACCTACCTGAAAGGAGGCGACTTCGAGGCCCGATTCAGGGTCACCGACAACGACGGATTCACCACCTCGGCCACCGTTTCGGTCGTGGTGGAGGCAAAGGACCAGTCAGAGCCTCCAGGTGATGATGACGATGGCGGGGGCTTCCTGCCCGGTCCCGGATTCCCGGGGGTCGTCGTCATATTGTTCTTCCTTACCCGGTTCAGACATCGCAGGTGTGAGTGACACGGGCCCTTTGCCTTGATCCCGCTATCTCATCCTTTCCCGCCAGCCTGCCTTGAACCTGCTCGCTATCTCGCGCCCAGGCCCGCCAGCCAGGCCCCGAAGAGAGGGTCGGCGATCCGGTAGCGTCCCCGGCCCGGCTGCTCGATGGCGCCCTCCAGCAAAAGGGAGTTCAGTGGCTGACTGAGAGCGGTTGTCGGCAAACCGACGACCTCGGCCAGCTCCTTGCGCCGCACGGGTTCGGGATGGCTCCGGCCCAGGGCCACCAGCAACCGTCGCGGCAGGGAGGCGTAAGCCTGGGCCAGGCGAGCCTCGAACTCGGCTCCCAGCTCCTCCACCACGGCTTCAAAGGCCAGCCGGACCCGCTCCTTTGATAGTGGCGGCCCCCGGTTACCGTCGGTAAGGCTACCAAGATAGAGCTGCTGGCCCAGCTTCTGAACATAGTAGGGTAGACCGCCCGTCAGCTCGTAGAAGGTCTCGAAAGCCCCCTCGGCCAGACTCAACCCCACCCCTGCCAGCCGCCCTTTGACAAAGGTTTCAACGGCAGGCGCTTCAAGGGGCCCCAACCGGGTCTTACCGGCGGTCAGGTACAGAGGGCTGCCCGGGGCCAGGAATACCTTCTCCAGCAGGCTGGAGGCCGACCCCGAGTAGATGAATGCCAGATTTGGGTCCCTTTGCCCCCGGCTCTTGAACAGTCCGAAGAGCCAATCTCCCAGACCGGCCAGCTCCTGGAACTCATCCAGAACCAGCAGTAGTTCGAGGTCGCGCTCGGCAGTGTAGGCATCAAGGAAGGAAAAGGCCCTGACCAGTAGCTCCCGCTCGTCGATGGACTGCTCCCTGAACTCCAGGTGGGCCTCGAAAAGGTCGCGCACCGCCTTGACCCTGATGGTGGCCACTCGCCCCAGAGCTTCCTTTACCGTGAGGGAGAAGAGCTGACCGTAGGTGGCCAGCCAGCCGCGCGCGCGCCTGTCACCGGTGGAGACCTGCAAGGGAATTCTGGAGAGCTTGAAGGCCAGTTCCCTCACCGAGGCCACCTCCCGGCAGTCGATATAGGCCGTCCTCACCCTTCCCTGGGCAGCAATGCCGAGCAAGAGATTGTGTAGCAGGCTCGACTTGCCCACCCTGCGGGGCCCCAGGACCAGCCGGTCCTCGGCCAGACTGCCCGCCGTGGCCAGCAGCTCGGCCAGCTCTGTCTCGCGGTCGATGAAATAGGGCGGCTCGACGAGTCCGCCGGGGTGGAAGGGAGCTTCGGGAGCCGGGAGAGCAGAGGAAACTGAG
>CAYSUX010000176.1:0-6215 GCA_964434315.1 uncultured archaeon | reverse complement strand
CCTGAGCTTGGTCGGAGGTCCCGGATCCACCTCTATTTGATGGTAGGTGATGGCCTTGACCTCGGCTCCGTAGCCATGCCGGTCTGGAGCATAGGTCTCTCCCAGCAGCCGCCCCTTCATCTGCCAGTTGCCGGCCTTTCCTATCACATCGACCGCCGCCAAGCCGACAAGGAATCCTTCCACCTCGAAGATGTAGAGCAGCTCCGAGAGCCAGCGGACCAGCAGCATCTCCAGATCATCCGCTGTCAGCTCGATATCACCGATATCCGGGGCCTGGTCCGGCCTGGCCAGGTTGCCGCCGGTCATCACCTCGGTCAATCCCATAGCTGCCTCGGCGAAGGCCAGATCCAGATTCGAGGCATCCACCTCGATACCGATGTCGGCGGTGTGTTCAAAGGTCCTGTAGGTCATGGTCCGTTCTGCATATTCCACCATGATAATAGTCTTGAGCCTTGAGCGTTCAATAGCGATTCCGGCATTGCGGGCGAGGGCATGGGGCATGGTGAAAGGGGTAATGTTAGCGATCCCCTATTGCCCGGGATTCATCGGTCTTGGCTTCGGGCTGCGGACCTAAAGATATCGTACATCATCATACACAACAGGATTGTTGTACAACAGAATTGTTGGTCTCTTTACAAATCAATGAACCTCTCCCCCACCTTCAACACCCTCAGCTCGCCCTCGATGCTCCCATCGGCCTCCAGCTCCCGCAACAGCCTCAGCGGCTCGCCAAGGGGCTCATCCGAGAGGTCGTAGGTGCCGTAATGCATGGGGATGAGGGTCTTGCCGCCCAGGTCGTTGAAGGCCTGCACAGCCTCGGCCGGGGTCATGTGATGGTGCTTCATGACATAGTCGGGCTTGTAGGCGCCGATGGGCATCAGGCAGATATCTGGCTGGCCGATTGTATCCCTGATGTCATTGAAGATAGGCGATAAGGCTGTGTCACCGGCAAAGTAGACCTTCTGACGAGTACTATTTAAAATAAAACTCCCCCAGAGTACCCGATTCGTATCCTACAACCCCCTGCGGTGCCAATGCTGGCTCGGTAGGAGGCATATATCCAGATCGGGAGTATCGTACCTTTGATACCAGGCAGCCTCCTGAATCCTGATGGTCCCCAGCTTGCCGAGTACCGCGCCCAGACCCGGGGGGGTCAGGAACTCCACATCAGGATTTCTTTGCAGGACCCGACGTATGGTCCTCATATCCAGGTGGTCCCGATGGCCATGGGAAATGACGATGTGGTCCAGGTTCTCGATCCTGTCGACCGGGCAGGCCAATCCGCAATGGCGCTTTGGTACCCACGAATCGCTGAGGTTCGGGTCTGTCAATATCGAGACCCCGTTGAGCCGGATGAGGAACGTGGCATGACCCAACCAGACGATCATATCCTCGGTACGTGAGAAGAGCTCGGGGTCCTCCACGACCTTGAGCCGGTATCGGTCCATCCTCTTCTCCTTCTTCTGGGGATTGGCGGTGATGAACCACTTCAGGATGATCGAGAATGGGAACTCCTCCGGTTCCCGGCCATTGACGAATCGACCATCGATGATCAGGTTGCCCTCGCACCCTTCCTTGATGAAGGAAAGCCTGGGATTGGACCGGTGTTCGACCATCGCCGTTTCAGCGATGGACAGTTCAAAAGCATTGGCCAACAGGGTATTCCAGATGTCACCGGACCATGTTCCCTTAACATATGAATAGTGAATAGTACCCTAAATATTTTATAAGCTAGCGATTGCTTCCGGACCGGCAATCATCTTGAATCTTGAATCCCCTAATGAGCTGAGGAGGCCTGCTGAGGATGATAACATTGCTTGCGCCAGGCTTCTACCAGAGCAGCAGCCGGATGCCCACTTCCGGAAGCTGGGGTTGCTAGTCGGCCTGGAGATTCATCAGCAACTCGATACTGCCGAGAAGCTTTTCTGCCGCTGCCCGACAGGTTATCACAACGAGTCGGCCCAGGCTGAGATCCTGCGCCATATGCGGCCCACGCTCTCGGAGATGGGCACCTATGATCGGACTGCGCTGATGGAGTTCCGGACCCACAAGCAGGTCCATTACCAGATCCATTTCGGATCAACCTGCTCCTACGAGATCGACGACACGCCCCCCTTCCCGATGAACCGTCAAGCCCTGGAGCAGGGCCTCAAGGGCACCCTGCTCTTCGATTGTTCCCTGGTCAACGAGGTCCACATATCCCGCAAGCAATACCTCGACGGCTCGATACCCACCGGATTCCAACGTACCGCCATCCTGGGCATCGAGGGAACCGTCAAGGTCAACGCGGACTTCTCGGTTCCGATCAGCCATTGCTGTCTTGAAGAGGACGCTTGTCGGGAGGTGTCGGACCTGGGTCATGACATAGTCTTTCGCACAGATCGGCTGGGCACGCCTTTGCTGGAGGTCATCACCCAGGCCACACCCATGCCCCCCTCAATGGCCCAGGCCACGGCCGCCGCCATCGGACACCAACTACGCTGGGCCCGGTTGGCGCGTCGGGGTTCCGGGGCCACACGCCAGGATGTCAATGTTTCCATCACCGGTGGTGACCGGGTGGAGATAAAAGGAGTCAACCACTATCAGCTCATCAGCCGTCTGGTGGCCAGGGAAGCCTATCGCCAACAACGCCTTCTGGCCTTGAAGGAACGACTCGAGCAAAATGGCGGTTCAAAAGATGATCTTTCGCGAGAGTTAATAGATTGTACAGCCTACTTCTCCAAAACCAACTGGGAACCCTTGGCAACAACCCTTGCCCTGGAGCATCCACTTCCCGATGTCGGCACCTCCGAGTATGACGCCCCGGAAACTGAGATGGGCCAGGCCATTGCCGTGGTTCTTACCGGTTGGAAGGGGCTGCTGGACTGGGAGGTACAACCCGGTCTGAGCTTCGCCAACGAGCTGGCCGGACGAATCAGGGTCATCGCCTGCATCCAGGCGCCCTATCTGTTGCGACCCGGACAGTTTGTGAGCCTTGGTGTTATCACCTCTGCCGAGCTGGTTGCCCTGAAAAACCAGCTCAAACTGAATGCAGATGACTCCTATGTGGTGGTCTGGGGCAGTCAGAGTGATGCCAAAACCGCTGCCGAAGAGGTCCTCACCCGTTGTCGACAGGCATATGAGGGTATCCCCCAGGAGACTCGGCAGGTCCTCAATGACGGTAATACTGACTTCGAGAGGGTCCTACCCGGTCCCGACCGGATGTATCCTGACACGGATTCCCGCCCGATACAACTATCTTCAAAGCTTATCGATGAATACCAAACTAGCCTGCCGATATCCCTAAATGCTGTTCGAGAAGAGCTGAAAGAGCAGGGCCTCCCTAATGCATGGGTTGACCGATTACCCCTTTCACTCTATTGGGACATTTATAAACTCAGCGTCGAGAAAGGAGTTAAACCACGACTGGTTGGCTGGACCTGCCTGGAGTTAACCCGGGATCTCGAACGCAAAGGTTTTGACATCTCGAAATTGAAGGTGGAAGAATCAAAGCACTCACCATTGTTCTTGACCCTAATGGCTCTCAAGGCACATCCTGGCGGCCGTGACCTGATGGCCGACTGGCTGAAAGCATTGTCAACCGGTGATAGATCATTGGAACAGCTTGATGGTGAACTGGCAGGGCTTGAGATCCCGGACCCCGTGGTTCTGATATCGAATCATCTGAAGGGGCACACACCAGGCAAAGGCTCTTTGGATCAAGCTCGTAGGATAATCGCTAAAATAATGTTAGCCAATCGAGGTCGCGTCTCGGGGGCCGAGGTGGCGCGTTTGGTATATCAGAGAATGAAGGTGACACCATGACCCTGGAAGCTCAGAAGGAATATCGGGGAGCGGCCCTCGCGTTACTGGAGAAGGAGCACGTCAGGGTCTGGTCGGATGTGGTAATAAATACGGTGCAAGGCCGCTTCGAAGGGGTGGTTCTCCCCCGCTCCGAATACGACGATGAATATCATATCGTACTGAAGCTTCACAATGGTTACAACACCGGTTTGCACATCGATTCCATCAGATCCATCCAAGAGGTGGGTTATCGCAAGGCAAAGTACAAGATACCCGAGTCGGCCTTCCCCTCCCGGCCGGATATGCCCGATGTGACCCTGCTGGGCACGGGCGGGACCATCGCCTCGCGCCTGGACTATCGCACCGGTGCCGTCATCCCGGCCTTCACCCCCGGTGAGCTCTATGGCGCGGTCCCCGAGCTGGCTGATATCTGTAACCTCAAGACCGAGAAGCTCTATGGTGTCTTTTCCGAGAACCTGGGACCCGAGAACTACCAGAAGACCGCCCAGAGAATAGGTGAGGAGATCGAGGCCGGGGTTGACGGTATCGTCATCGGCCAGGGCACCGACACAATGCACCACACCGGTGCCATCCTCTCCTACATGGTCCAGAACTCTCCGGTACCCATCGTCATCGTCGGCTCTCAGCGTAGCAGTGACCGTCCGAGCAGTGACGCCGCGTTGAACCTCATCCATGCCGTGACCGCCGCCGCCACCGGGGATATTGCCGAGATAATGGTCTGCATGTTCGGTCCAACCAGTGACCGCTATGGCATTCTCCACCGGGGAACCCGTGTGCGCAAGATGCACTCCAGCTACCGGGACACATTCCGCACCATCGGCGACATCCCCCTGGCCACCATCACCGCCCGCCGCCTGAAACACCTACGCCGGGATTATCGGCCAAGGCGACAGGATCGTGAGGTCAATATCGACACCAGTTTCGAGGAACGCGTGGCAATGATCTACTACTATCCCAACATGCACCCCGATATGGTGGAAGCGCTCATCGACCGGGGTTACAAGGGACTGATCATCGCCGGTACCGGTTTGGGTCATGTCAACAAGCCCCTCTACAAGCCCCTGGAGAGGGCTGTTCAGGAAGGCATGCATGTCTATATGACCGTTCAGACCCTCTGGGGTTATGTCCAGATGTATGTCTACGATACGGGTCGCGACCTGCTACAGATAGGTGTGGAACCCTTGGGCAATATGCTCCCCGAGGCGGCCTATATGAAGCTCTGCTGGGCTCTTGGCAGGAGCGTGAACCGGGAAGAAGTCACTAATATCATGCAAACGCCAGTTGCTGGAGAACTGACACCCAGAGAACCTTACAATGGCTTCACAGTACTCCAAGGTGGCCTTCCAGAGGTTGATAGACTACTAAAAAAAGTCGCATGAAAAATGATATTTTTCAAGTGAATCCGGGTTTTTTAGTTCCGATAAGGCCCATTGGATTATCGCAATGGTAAAAAATACATGCGCTATTTAAAATTTCGGTAAACCTTCCCAACCTGTCGGGGAACTCGCCTGGGTTTCGGGGATGCCGGTTCGGGTCAAGAGCTCGATCATTTCCGGTTTAACCAGGTGAGAATATGCCTTTGGCATTGGTTTCAATGAGTCCGATAATTAACTTTTCATATCCTCCGGGAAAGGTTGAGTATGGACGATGTTCCCAGGTTCATAACACTATGGTTTTTTTAGATTTACCAATTTTCAAATTTATAAAAATCAAAGATTGAAAACATATAAACCAGTAATTAAAATAATGACAACGCTTAAAACTCGAACCCATTCTAAGCTGTAATTACTGCCAGGACGGTCGGGGACTGATTCCAATGAATGTCGGCGTTTACATCTGCGAGTGCGGAATCAATATCTCAGCCACGGTCAACGTGACTGAGGTAATGGAGTTTGCCAAGGACTTGCCCAATGTCAAGATCGCGAGATACTACAAATACATGTGCTCTGACCCGGGTCAGGTGCTCATCAAGAAGGACATCGAAGAGCTCGGCATAGACCGGGTGGTGGTGGCCGCCTGCTCTCCCAGGATGCACGAACCGACCTATCGGAACGTTATGAAGGAGGCGGGCCTGAGCCCCCACCTGTTCGAGATGGCCAACATCCGTGAGCACTGTTCCTGGGTCCACAAGGACCGCACGTTCGGGACCGAGAAGGCCAAACAGGTCGTCGCCGGCGCCATCGCCAGGGCTTCGGAACTGGAGCCCCTGGATTATCTCGAGGTCGGCGTCACCCCCTCGGTACTGGTCATCGGCGGAGGCATCGCCGGTATCCAGGCCGCCCTGGAGACCGCTGACAAGGGCTTCAAGACCTATCTGGTGGAGAAGGACCCCAGTATCGGCGGCAAGATGGCCCAACTGGACAAGACCTTCCCCACCATGGACTGCTCGGCCTGCATCCTGACCCCCAAGA
>CAYSUX010000175.1:4207-6313 GCA_964434315.1 uncultured archaeon | reverse complement strand
AAGATCCCCCGCTGTTCCAAGCATGAGGGCCAGATCCTTGAGTATCTCAAGATCTTCGCCGGTGACCGAAAGCTCGAGTACAGGGAGGACAAGGCCGGGAACATAGTCATCGTACGGCCGGGCAGCGGTGGAGGCGAGCAAGCCCCTCCGGTGGTCCTGCAGGGCCATGTGGACATGGTGTGCGAGAAGAACCGGGACAGCGACCATGATTTTTCCAAGGATCCCCTGACGCTGAGGATAGAGGATGACTATCTACTGGCCGATGGCACGACCCTGGGAGCCGACAACGGCATCGGACTGGCTGCGGCCATGGCCTTGCTGGAGAGTCCGGCCGACCTGCCCCTGCCTCCATTGGAATGTCTGTTCACCGTTGACGAGGAGACCGGGCTCACAGGAGCCTTCGAGCTAGATTCGACCCTGTTGAAGGGGCTGACCCTACTCAACCTCGATACCGAGGAGTGGGGTAGCCTCTACGTGGGCTGCGCCGGTGGCGGCGACTCGACCCTGCGCCTGCCCGTCAAGCGGGACCCGGCCGAGAACGCCTTCACCTCCTGGGAACTGACGATGGAGGGGCTACTGGGCGGTCACTCCGGTGTGGACATCCACGAGGAGAGAGCCAACGCCGTGAAGTTGCTTGCCCGCCTGCTCTACAAGCTCTCCAGGGAGCGGTTGCGTTTCCAGCTCGTCGAGATCAACGGCGGCGACAAGCACAACGCCATCCCCAGGGAGGCCCGTGCCACACTGCTCTTCTCCAAGCGCAAGCTGGCCCTGATCCGGGAGCTGCTGAACGGTTGGGAGGTTGACCTGAAGGCCGAGTATGGCAGTCGGGAGCCCGACCTGAAGATAACCCTGAAGCCCATCGACACAGTCTATGACGAGGCCCTGCGGATCACTCACCGGGACCGTCTCATCGCCCTTATCCAGGCCCTTCCCCACGGTGTCATCAGGAAATGCACCGACATCCCCGACTTGGTGGAGACCTCCAACAACGTCGCCAGTGTCAAGGCCGTCGGCGACGAATACCAGATATCCTGTTCCACCCGTTCCTCGGTGGCCCCGGCCCTGGAATCCCAGCGCGAGCGGATAGCCGTCATGGCCAATATGTGCCATGCCACAACCGAGCAGGGCGAATCCTATCCCGGCTGGCAGCCCGATCTGGACTCCAAGATCCTGAAGTTTACCAAGCAGGTCTACCTGAACCTCCATGGCCGGGAGCCCGAGGTCGCGGCCATCCACGCCGGCCTGGAGTGCGGCATCATCTCCGAGAAGTTCCCGGGTATGGACGCCATCTCCCTGGGTCCGACCATCAAGTACCCCCACTCGCCGGGTGAGTGTGTGCAGATATCGACCGTCGGCAAGTTCTACGACCTGCTCATGGCCTTGCTGGCCGAGCTATCCAAGGTCAAGGTCGAGGCTGTCGAGTAGCCCATAGTCGCCGCCGGGCTCGTCCGCCGTTATGGCGAAGCCTGACTAGCCTGTGTCGTTGCCGTAGTGGCCTGTGAAGCGGTCCTGCCTGTGAGGGTCCTTCGCCTCGGTGTTGAGGTCTTTTGCCTCGGTGTTGAGGTCCTTTGCCTCCGGTCAAGGCTAATAAACGAATCTGCTCATGGGTGGCCGATGTCCTTCAAACTGTTCGTTACCCGTCGCCTGCCTGCCAGGGCCATGGATAAGCTGGAGCAAGCCCCGGAGATATCCGAGCTGCGGGTCAATCCCCACGACCGGCTCCTCACCCGGGATGAGCTGGCCAAGGGCTTTGGATGGGCCGACGGGGTGTTGACCCAGCTTGCCGACAATATCGACGGCGACCTGCTCAGGCAAAATCCCCATCTGCGTATCGTGGCCAATTACGCCGCCGGCTACAACAACATCGATGTTACCACGGCCACCGACCTGGGCATCCCGGTCACCAACACCCCCGACGTGCTCACCGAGACCACCGCCGATCTGGCCTGGTCGCTACTGATGGCCGTCGCCCGCCGACTGGCCGAGGGGGACCGGATGATGCGCTCCGGCAAGTTCCAGGGCTGGGCGCCCGAGTTGATGCTGGGCCGGGATATCCATGGCAAGACCCTGGGGATAGTGGGCCTGGGGCGCATCGGCTCGGCCATG
>CAYSUX010000175.1:0-4197 GCA_964434315.1 uncultured archaeon | reverse complement strand
CCCGGGGCTTCGATATGCGGGTCATCTACACCGACCACAAGGAGAAGGAGCAGGCCAGGGAGCTGGGGGCTGGCTTTGTTGATCTGGAGACCCTGCTGCGGGAGTCTGACTTTGTTAGTCTGCACCCCTATCTCGACGAGCAGAGCCGCTACCTTATCGATGAAGCGCAGCTTCGCATGATGAGATCGACGGCCATCCTGGTCAACGCCAGTCGCGGCCCGGTGGTCAACGAGGCCGCCCTGGTCAGGGCCCTGCGTGAGGGCTGGATCGCCGGGGCCGGTCTGGATGTCTTCGAGAACGAGCCGGCCATGGAGCCCGGCCTGGCCGAGCTGGACAATGTCATCGTCATCCCCCACCTGGGTTCGGCCACCATCGATACCCGTACCGCCATGGGCCTTGAGGCCGCCGATAACATCCTGGCCCGGCTGCGTGGGGAGCCATTGCTTACCTGTGTCAATCCCGAGGCGTTGGACAACCACCGTATCGAGTTGACATGATGGGGCGGCGTTCAAGTAGAACATCTATTTCAAACAACACATCCTGGAAGAGTCCCTGGAGGCCCGTGACACCTATTTCTGGAATGACCACCGGCTGGCCCGATGGGTCATGGAGCCCTGATCATCCGAACACAGCGCCCCTGGCAGGCCCGGTTTCACCCGATTGTACATATCAATTACATTCAATGCCTCACTACCTTTAAATCCACATCCCATTTTGCCTTCATATCATTGGGGTTGGAAGCAATTCCCACCCAGGAGTAAACCATGTCAGACATACGTCCCTTCAGGGGATACAGGCCCGACCCCAAGCTCGTCGAGAGCGTGGCCAGCCCCCCCTACGATGTATTGAATTCCCAGGAGGCCCGGGAAATGGCCCAGGGCAATCCTCACACCTTCCTGCGCGTCGTGAAACCGGAGATCGACATCGACCCGACCGTCGATATCCACAGCCAGGAGGTTTACCGGACCGGCAAGGCCAATCTTGACCGATTTATCAGCGATAAGGTACTTATCCGGGATGACAAACCCTGTTTCTACGTCTACGAACTGAGAATGGGCGACCATACGCAGCGGGGCCTGATGGCCGGGGTCAACACCACGGAATACGAGGCCGGCGCCATCAAGAAGCACGAGTTCACCCGCCCTGACAAGGAGAACGATAGGGCCGAACACATTGATCTTCTGGGCTACAACACCGGTCCGGTGATGCTGACCTATCACCATCAGCAGGAGGTGGACCGCCTTATCGAGGGAATCTGCCGGACCGAGCCAACCTATACCTTCACCGCCGACGATGACATCGGTCACACCCTGTGGGCGGTCTGCGACACGGCCGATGTCCGGAAGCTTCAGGATTCCTTCTCGAATATCGAGGCCCTCTACATCGCCGACGGCCACCACCGGAGCGCCGCCAGTACCAGGGTCAAGAACCTGCGCAAGGAGCGCAACCCATCTCACGAGGGGGACGAGGCCTACAATCACTTCCTGGCCGTGCTCTTTCCCGACGACCAGCTCCAGATCCTGGGCTACTACCGGGTGGTCAAGGACCTCAACGGGCTCAGCGTACAGGAGTATCTGGACCGTATCGCCGAGAATTTCGATATCGCCCGGGATGTGGATGCCATGCCCCAAAAGCTGCACCGGTTCACCATGTTCCTGGACAACACCTGGTATGGTCTGACGCCCAGGGAGGGCTCCTTCCCCGAGGCCGACCCGGTCAAGGGTCTCGACGCGGCCATCCTGCAGGATAACCTGCTGGCGCCCATCCTGGGTATCGATGATCCCCGTACCGACCCCCGCATCGATTTCGTGGGCGGGATACGGGGTACCAAGGAGCTGGAGCGACGTTGCGGCGAGGACATGCGGGTCGCCTTTGCCCTTTATCCCACATCCGTGGGGCAGTTGATAGCCATCGCCGATACCGGCGAGGTGATGCCCCCCAAATCGACCTGGTTCGAACCCAAGCTCCGCTCGGGTCTGGTGGTTCGTAGCCTTGAAGAGGAGAAATGACCCGGAGAACCAACCAAATCGAACCAACAAAGTAAAACCAAGGAGGAGAAAAGATGTTGATACTGCTTTCAGACGCCTTTGACCCGAGCCTGCCCGGCAGGCTTGAAACATTCGGTGATGTCACCGACGATAAGTCCCGGCTGGCCGAGGCCAACGTGGTGCTTATTCGCTCCAAGACCAAATGTACCCCCGAGTACATCGACAGCGCCCCCAACCTGAAGCTGATCATCCGGGGCGGTGTGGGCCTGGACAACGTGGACCTGGATTACGCCAAGTCCAAGGATGTCATCGTCCACAACACCGCCTCGGCTTCGGCCATCGCGGTGGGGGAACTGGCCTTCGCCCTGATGCTCTCGGTGCCCAACCGTCTGGTGGAAGGGCACAACAGCCTGACCGAGGGCAAGTGGATCAAGAAACAACTGAAACGAAGCGAACTCTATGGCAAGAAGCTATGCCTTCTGGGCATCGGCAACATCGCCACCGAGGTGGCCATCCGGGCCAGGGCCTTCGGCATGACCGTCGTGGCCTATGACCCCTATGTCGAGTCCAGCCCCCATGCCCAGCTCAAGCCGACCCTCCAGGAGGCCCTGGATGACGCCGATTACGTGTCTTTACACACCCCCCTGACCCCCGAGACCGAAGGGCTGTTCGACTCCGAGGTCCTGGCTTCGATGAAGGAGGGGGCCGTGGTGGTCAACACCGGACGGGGCAAGGTCGTCGACGCCGACGCCATGGCGGCCGCCCTGGAATCGGGTCACATCCGGGCCTACGCCACCGATGTCTGGCCCTCGGACCCGCCAGCCGATGACTACCCCATCCTGAAGGCCCCTAATGTGGTGATGACGCCGCACCTGGGCGCTTCAAGCAAGGAGAACCTGCTGCGCATCGGCGACGTTATCGTCGATTATGTCGGGAAATACCAGAAGGAGGGCACAATATGAGCCGCAAATACAACTTCTTCGCCGGGCCCGCCACCATGCCTTTGCCGGTACTGGAGGAGCTGCGGGATGAACTGGTGGACTACCATGGTATCGGACTCTCGATGGTGGAGAACAGCCACCGCTCCAAGGAGTATGACAAGATCCACAATGAGGCCGTGGCCGATGTGCGCGAATTGCTGGGCCTCTCGGACGAGTTCCATGTGATGTTGCTGGGCGGCGGGGCGACCTATCAGTTCTCCATGATACCTCACAACCTGCTCCATTCCAATCCCAGGTGCGACTTCACCTTGACCGGGACCTGGGCCAAGAAGGCCTACGGCGACGCCAAGATCGTCGGGCAGCCCAGGCTCATCTTCGACGGTACCGATAGCAAGATCATGACCCTGCCCGACCCCGCCGGCCTGGAGGTGGACCCGGAGGGGGCCTATGCCCACTTCACCTCCAACGAGACCATTGGCGGGATCCAGTGGCAGGATTGGCCTGACACCGGTGACGTACCCCTGGTCTGCGATATGTCCTCCGATATCTTCAGTCGCCGCCTGCCGGTCGATAGGTTCGGTATCATCTACGCCGGGGCCCAGAAGAACCTGGGACCCTCCGGGGTCACCCTGGTCATCATGCGCGACGACGTGCTACAGAGCTGCTGCGATAACATGACCGCCTACATGTCCTACAAGATCCACGCCAAGAAGAACTCGCTCTACAACACCCCGCCGGTCTTCCCCATCTACGCCGTGGGCAAGGTGCTCAAGTGGGTCAAGGCCCAGGGCGGCCTGCCGGCCATGGAGGAGCTGGCGACCAAACGGTCCGAGGCCATCTACGGGGCCATCGATCACAGCAACGGCTTCTATCGCAGTCCGGTCTCCCAGCATTGCCGCTCGAAGATGAACATCGTCTGGCGTTGCCCCACCGAGGAACTGGAGCAGAAATTCCTGGCTGAAGCCCCGGGTCGGGGTATGCTGGGCCTCAAGGGTCACCGCAGTGTCGGCGGCTGTCGGGCCTCGGTCTACAACGCCATGCCTGTCGAGGGCGCTATGGCCCTGGCCGAGTTCATGCAGGAATTCGCCGAGCAGCACGGTTGATCGAGAATTAACCACCTATTCCAGCAACTGTGGCGATGGTCGGGTTTGCCGACCGGTAACTACATGTGGCCATATATAACTACAGGTAACTGCCAGGACTATCGGCTTTACAAGATAGTCATTCGGATTTCCGAGAGGGTTCTGGTTCGTTTGAGTCATCTCCAT
>CAYSUX010000174.1:0-6320 GCA_964434315.1 uncultured archaeon | reverse complement strand
GCAGGCGGGCAGGCAGGTATATGCGGGCATAGACGGGCTGGCTGGCGGGCATTGGAGAAAAGGTTGGCATTGGCGTGAGTCGGCAAGCAGGCGGGCAACGTGATGGCAAAGGCAAGAGGGATGGAATACCGGCACCATAGCGGGCCGCCGTGATACGATATACGATACCTGGTAGGGTCGAATTCTCCTTTCCCCGATGGTGGGAATTACCGCCTGGAATGCCGACTGTTCAACCCTGTTGCCCGTAGGAGTTCTCGCAGGTGGGGCAAGTGAAGGCGTTCTGACCCGGGAGTATCTTCAGGGCCGTGGCGCACCCGGGACAGTAGACCAGCATGGGTTGGCCCGGTAGACCCGTCGGTTGGCCAGGCGGCATTGGAGCTGCCATCGGAGGAGGTCCATCAGGTGATTGTGGGGCGGGCTGGCCTGGAGCCAGTGGCCGGGATGAGGGCGTCGCTGGTCGGGGTTGGGGTTGAGGCCGGGGATGGGAAGTTGCGATGGGAGGCGCGATGGGAGGCGCGATCGGGGGTGCCAATGGCGGTTGGGTCTGTTGCGCGGACGTGGGCGTGGGTGATGCGGAAGGCGTATCGGTCCCGGTAGAGGGGGTAGGAGTGGGTGTGGGTGTGGGTATGGGCCGGGGCAAAGCAAGCCCTGGTTCGGTCTTTGAAGCGGCCCCTGACCCGCCAGGGGTCTGCGAGACCTTGGCCGGCGGTCCCTTGGGACCCAGGTCCTTTGGCAGGGCCTGGTCGAGCAGCAACTCGACCCCGGTGTCCAGGTAGAGGGCACCCACATCCTCACCGGCCCGGGGGTGGTCGGCGATCTGTTCGGCAACCCCCGAGAAGGCGGCGAACCTTGCGGCGAAATTGTATTTGGGGACATCGATCTTGGCCCCGAACTCACCCACATCCTTGGCGATGATGATGGTATGACCATAGTAGGGCACGATGGTGAAGACACCAGGCACCAGTTCGCTGTGGTCCATCTCGATCTTGAAGACCTGGTTGCTGATACTACCGGCCTCGATCTCACGGCTCAGATGGCCGGCCAGGTTCTTGCAGAGCTTCTTGTCGCTGTTGATGTATTTGACCGCCGGATAATCGATCATATCCTGCTTGATGATATTCCTGGGTTTGATCCCCTGGTTGACCACCATGTCGTGGGGCAGCAATTTGTGAGAGAGTCGGGTGGCCATCCGCTCGACATAGGTCTCGGGAATGGAATGGGGGATGACCGCCAGGAAGGTACCGATGCCCTGGACGCTCTTGTTCTGGATATTCAGAATGGGCGTGGCAAAGAAGAACCGGCTAATGTTTGGGTCCTCCGTCAGGATGGAGGTCACAAGGAACTCCCGGTCCGAATACTCTGATTTTCCAAACTGGATGAACCTGCTCTTGAGATTATCTTCCAGGCCCTTGCGCAGGTCATCGTCAGAGCCAATGGAGGTGACCTTGGGCGGGCTCAGTATGACGCTCTTGAGTTGCTTGTTGATGAGCTTCTTTAAGTTGACTGTGAACTTGACACTGGCCATCCGTCATCCTCCGGGGGATAGGTTGGGAATGGGTATAAGAGGTTCAATTGAAGAAGGTGACGCTTATAGATGCAACCCCCCTATACACCGGAACAGCGCCCAAGCTGGCCAAAGAGGTTTTGGGGCCCCAGTCGCTCAGAAGGAGGTTACTAGCCCAGACCATAAGGTCTGCTCTGCCCTCCAGTTTTTGTCAGGACCCCATGATCTCTTCTGGTTTGGATGATAATAAGGATACAGCAACAATCCTACACTGACAATCCCTGTCCTGTCCAACCGTTGAGCAGGCGCATTTTGACGGCCGGTCGAACCGGGAATTGAACCTGCGCTCAGGATGGAACCTGTGCCATTGATGTCATCTGGAACCGGGTCTGATGGGGCGTTATGTCACAAGGTTCTTATGCTACATTCAAATGAAACGTCGCTACAGCAGGTCTCGACACTTTCGGCTTATCCTCCTTTGGTAGAAAATTTGCCATGTGGCCTGTTGTGGCGCCTAATTTTTTTTACCCGATTCCTCATCCGCCAACCAGCGACGACAGGTCGAACGAGGGAGTTCAATTCAAATCAAAGGCGAAGCGAATATGTTCGAGCAATAGGGACAGGTGAAATCGGACTGACCCTGTGGGACCCGCAACGCACTGGCACAGCCCGGACAGGAGACCGGATGACCCGGGTTCCGGGAGTCGGTGTCGGTATTCTCATCCTCATGAAATCCTGCTGTGGTGATGATATGATAGGCTGACCTGCCAGGACCTTCTTCAACTTCAACTGCCGATTGATGTGGCGTGGCAGGATCTTCACAGATTTCTCGCTGACCAGGCCCTCATTCCAGAACCACCAGCACATCGCCGCCGTTGACGCTGTCGCCGGCTTTGACCGCTATCTGTCTGATCGTACCGCTGTGGCCGGCCTTTATCTCGTTCTCCATCTTCATGGCCTCCAGCACCACCAGAACCTGTCCGGCCTCGACTGCCTGACCCTCCTGAACATTGATGGCCACCAGGGTTCCCGGCATTGGCGCGGTGACCGGTTGCCCTCCTTCCAGTTTGATCCTGGGGCGAGTCGGCGCAGGGGCTCTTCCGGGGCTATCGGCACCCTTTCTATCCTTTATTAGCTCCACGTCGAAGAATTGTTCACCCAGCTTGACCCTGGTGGTCCAGTGTTTGAGGTGCTCGATCTCGCATGGGAATGTTATTCCATCCCATTCCACAAAGCCGGTTCCCAGGGTCAGAGCATGCTCTGTGGCGGCGGCGGTCACCCGATGGGAGTTACCTTCCCCCCTCTTGGTTTCGAACTCCTGGACATGCCCGTCCACCTTGGCCTTATATCTCACTGTAACCCCCTCCTCTGGCCATTGTTGTCCTGACAGCCATCGCCCAGGGACCGGGCTTAAAAGAGGCACTCTCGACCCTGGCTTTTCTTTTGCCGGGACTCAGGGCAGCCACTGCGGCGGCCAGCAGTCGAAGCTGTTCGTCGTCCAGCGCGACCCCGCCGGCGGCCCGGTACGAGAAGAAATCCAGGGCTACCTGGGGGAAGAGGCAGTAGGAGAGGATGTCTTCATTGGATGCCTCGGGCCATTGCTTGCGCAGCTTTGCCGCCATGGATTCGAACTGGGGCTCTATGTCATCGGCCGGTCGGCCGGTGATGGCGGTCTCGTCGCCCAGTATCCGCTCTCTGATCTTCGGGTCCATCTCGCCGGGAGGGTGGCCGTAGAGGCCCTTGACATAGGCTCGGGTCTCCTTGGAGACCATCTGGTAGCGACCGAAGAGGACATTCAGCACGGCCTGGACCCCCACGATCTGACTGGTGGGTGTTACCAGGGGAGGGAAGCCCAGCTCCTCGCGGACCCTGGGAACCTCGTCCAGGACCTCGCCCATCCGTCCCAGGGCGTTCTGCTCCCTGAGCTGGTTGGCCAGGTTGGACATCATGCCTCCGGGGACCTGGACCAGCAACACCGAGGTATCGACCCCGGTGAACCTGGACTCGAACTGGCTGAGCCTGGCCCTTACGTCAACGAAGTGTCTGGCGATATCCGAAACCAACGCCAGGTCGAGACCGGTATCGTACGGAGTGTCCTTGAGCAGGGCGATGATCGACTCGGTGGGTGGTTGGGAGGTGCCCAGGGCCAGGGGCGAGAGAGCCGTATCCAGAATATCGGCCCCGGCTTCGACCGCCTTCTGGTAGGTGGCCGAGGCCATCCCGCTGGTGTAGTGGCAATGGAGATGGATGGGCAGCTCATGGTCTTCCTTCAGGCGGCTGATGAGCTCGAATCCGGTGGCTGGTGTGAGTATTCCGGCCATATCCTTGATACAGATGGAGTCCACCTCCAGGGCTGCCAGTTCGGCTCCGATCCGCCGGTAGAGCTCCAGGGTGTGGACCGGGCTCACGGTGTAGCTGATGGTCCCCTGGGTGTGGGCGCCGGTGGCCCGGCCGGCCTTGATGGCGGTTTCCAGGTTGCGCAGGTCGTTGAGGGCGTCGAAGATACGAAAGACCCCGATACCCAGTTTGAAGGCCTGCTCGACAAAGCGCTGGACGACGTCGTCGGCATAGTGACGGTAACCCACGATGTTCTGACCCCTAAGCAGCATCTGCAGGGGTGTCCGGGGCATCAGCTCGTGGAGTTGAACGACCCGCTCCCATGGGTCCTCCTTGAGAAAGCGCAGGCAACTATCGAAGGTCGCGCCTCCCCAGGCCTCCAGGGAGAAGTAACCCACCCGGTCGAGCTTCTCGGCCACCGGCAGCATATCGGCTGTGGACATCCGGGTGGCCAGCAGGGACTGGTGGGCGTCGCGCAGGACTGTATCGGTAAGCTGTACCAAGGGCCACTCTCCGTTTCAGGTTCGAATGGGGAGCCGGGACAGGAGGCAGGCCCCTTAAAGGGGAATGTTGCCGTGCTTCTTGGGAGGCAGGCTCTGTCGCTTGCCGATAAGGGATTCCAGGGCGTCGATGAGCCGTTTGCGGGTCTCGTGGGGTTCGATGATATCATCGATGTAGCCCCTGGAGGCGGCGATGTAGGGATTGGCGAACTTGGCCCGGTAATCGGCCACCAGCTCCTTGTGCCGGGCCTCCTTGTCCTCGGCCTCGGCGATCTCGCGACGGAAGATGATGTTGACCGCGCCGTCGGAGCCCATGACCGCTATCTCGGCGCCGGGCCAGGCGAAGTTGATGTCGGCGCGGATATGCTTGGAACACATGACGTCGTAGGCCCCGCCATAGGCCTTGCGGGTGATGACCGTCAGCTTGGGTACCGTGGCCTCGCAATAGGCGTAGAGCAGCTTGGAGCCGCTACGGATGATGCCGCCATACTCCTGGGCGGTCCCGGGCAGGAAGCCGGGCACATCCTCGAAGGTCACCAGGGGGATGTTGAACGAGTCGCAGAAACGCACGAAACGGCCGCCCTTGGTGGAGGCGTCGATGTCCAGGCACCCGGCCAGATGATTTGGTTGGTTCCCGACAATACCGACGGCGCGACCGTTCAGCCTGGCAAAGCCCACGATGAGATTCCGGCCCCAGTGCTCGTGGATCTCGAAGAACTCACCGTCGTCCACCACGTGTCGAACCACCTCGACCATATCGTAGGGCTTGTTGGGGCTGTCGGGCACCAGGGTATCCAGGGCCTCCTCGGCCCGGTCGAAAGGATCGGTACACTCCACCCGGGGCGGGTCCTCAAGGTTGTTCTGAGGCATGAAGGAGAGCAACTGGCGTAGCAGTTGGAGGCAGTGCTCCTCATCCTCGGCGGCCAGATGGGCCACTCCCGACCGGGTGTTGTGGGTCATGGCCCCGCCCAGCTCCTCGAAAGTGACCTCCTCCTTGGTGACGGTCTTGATGACCTCCGGGCCGGTGATGAACATATGGGAGGTCTCCTTGACCATCAGGATGAAGTCGGTCATGGCCGGGGAATAGACCGCGCCGCCGGCGCAGGGACCCATGATGGCCGACAACTGGGGCACGACCCCCGAGGCCATGACATTCCGGTAAAAGATCTCGGCATAGCCTCCCAGCGACACGACGCCCTCCTGGATGCGGGCTCCGCCCGAGTCGTTGAGGCCGACAACCGGCGCGCCGTTGCGCATTGCCAGGTCCATGACCTTGCAGACCTTCTCGGCGAACATCTCGCCCAGCGAACCCCCGAATACCGTGAAATCCTGGGAAAAGACATAGACCAGCCGCCCGTCGATACGGCCATAGCCGGTGACCACGCCGTCGCCCAGCACCTTCCTGTCGGCCATGCCGAAATCGGCGGTGCGGTGGACCACGAAGGAATCCAGCTCGGTGAAGGTCCCGGGGTCGAACAGGGCGTCTATACGCTCCCTGGCGGTCATCTTGCCCGCCTTGTGCTGTTTGTCGATACGAGCCTGGCCGCCGCCCAGCTTTGCCTCGGCCTTGAGCTTGCGGAGTTCGTCGATCTTGTCGGAGGACATGGTTTGCCTGCGGTGGTTTGGAGGGGTGAGCAACCTGACCTAGGTTAATAAACCGTTCTCAAGACCCAAAGCCCAAGGCTCAATGCCCGGTAGCTTGATGAGTTCATCTCAACGCTGGCCAGGTTCTCTTTCTCCTTCGCCAGTGCTCACGGCCTCGGCCACGGCTGCCTTAGGTGTCCTGTGCCACACTGCGCGCGGTCACGGCCAGCCCTTTGACCCCATCGACGGCGAAGAGGGCGGTGGTTCTCGGTCCGGCTGCGGAGGGCTCACTGCCACCCTCAATCCCAACTCAATTAATTTGCCACGAAGCGGCTTTTTTATGGTATATAAAGTATGAGAATCCCTTGAAGCCGGTCAATGACATCTGGTGATAA
>CAYSUX010000173.1:0-6346 GCA_964434315.1 uncultured archaeon | reverse complement strand
CATCGAAGTAGAAGTCCTCGAAGGCCTCGGTGGACATCTCGGCCTGCTGGGCCATCGAAGGCGTGGGCCAGCGCAGAACGACCCATTTGGTATGTTCCACCCGCTGGTCCAGGTGGACCGGCTTGAGCCATTTGGTCTGGTAGAGGTCCATCTTGTCAGAGGGCACATCACCCAGCTCGGTGATGTTGTGTGAGCCGCGAAGGCCGATATAGGCGTCCATCTGCTTCATGCGATGGAGCTCCACATCGGCGGCGATCTCGATCTCGGGTCCGGTGGCGTTCTTGTAGAGCTCACGCAGGACGCGATTGTTCTTCAGGGTCACCAACGGGATGCCACCGGCCTCGCGGGCTGCGCGGATGGTTGCCAGGACCATCTCGGGCGGCAGGTCGAAGGCCTCGATGAGCACCTTCTCGTCGGGCTGTAGCTTGCAAGAGTAGTTGATAAGCAGGTCGGCTAGTCGGTCAAGGCGAGGGTCCATCATGGTCGTCACCGGAAAAATCGTATGGGATCATGAGCCATTCCCAATGGCTATAAAAAAGGGGCACCGTGGCCAGTGACCAATCAGTGGCCACTAACCATAAATGGCAGTGGCTTATCCCATAGTCCCCTATCGAGGTAGAACCCATGGCCGGTATTGATTTCGATCCCATAGCAGTAGAGCAAGCCACCAAGATAATCGAAGACGAGAAGATAGATTGGGTGATGGGGCACTTTGTGGACCTGATCGGCTGGCAACGCTCATTCAGTTCACCTGCCAGCGAGGCGCAGAACGAGGATTTCTGGCGTTCGGGTATCAGTTGTGACGGCTCGTCGGTCAAGGGCTTTGCCTCCATCGAGCGTTCGGACCTGAATCTGGTACCCGACCCGGCAACCCTGCAAGCGTTGCCGTGGACCAGGGATACCGACCAGCGTCAGGCCCGGGTCGTGGTCAATCTCTATACGCCAGGCAACTGGCAACCCTTCGAAGGGGCCCCCCGCTGGATCGCCACCCGGACCGATGAGGCGGTGAAGGCCGCCGGCTTTGACCGGATCATGCTCTCGCCCGAGCTGGAGTTCCATCTGTTCAAGTCGATGGAGGAGGCGGTCATCGCCAACGATCTCTGGAGTCCCAACATCGACACCGGCCTGGGGATCATCCGGGTCCTGCCCCAGTTCATCGAAGGCTATTCCAAACCCGAGTACATGGAGAAACCCGGAGCGGGTTACTTCCGGGCGCCGCCGGTGGACCGGACCGACCACTTCCGCAATGCCCTGGCCTCGGTCCTGATGGAGCTGGGGGTACCGGTAAAATATCACCATCACGAGAATGGCTCGACCCAGGTGGAGATCGAGTTCAGGGCGGTGGAGTCGATACGCCACGCCGCCGATGTGTCGATGCTTTACAAGTTCGCGGCCCGGAACATCGCTCAGGCCCATGATCTGGTGGCCACCTTCATGCCCAAGCCCCTGTTCGCCGACGCCGGCAATGGGATGCACGTCCACCTGTCGGTGTTCAAGGATGACCGGAACGCCTTTGCCGATCCCGACGACGAACATGGCCTGAGCCAGACGGCCCGCTACTTCATGGGCGGCATCCTGGAGCATGCCCGGTCCATGTGCGCCATCACCAATCCCACCATCAACTCCTATCGGCGACTGGTGCTGGGGGCCGAGGCCCCGGTCTATGTGGCCTGGTCGGTCATGAACCGCTCGGCCCTGATACGGGTGCCGGACCACACCGAGGACCCGCTGACCGTCAACTGCGAGCCGCGTCACACCGACACCTCGGCCAACCCCTATCTGGCCTATGCTATACTGGTGCGCGCCGGCCTCGAGGGCATCAAGAAGAAGCTCGACCCCGGCGACCCGGTGAACGAGAACATCTACAAGCTGTCGCCTGAACGCCGCAGGCAGATGGGCATCAAGAGCCTGCCGACGAGCCTGGGCAACGCCATCGAACTGATGGAGACCGACGATCTGACCCGACGGGTGTTGGGCACCCGATCCTACGACCGGTTCTTAGAGCAAAAGAAGAAGGAGTGGAAGGATTACTGCGCCTATGTCTCGCCCTGGGAGCACTATCGGTATTTTGACGTGTGATGTAATGTGTAAGTGCAGTGGAGTAAGTGCAGTGGAGTGTAAGTGCAGTGTGGTGTAGAGGTAGAGCTCAATCCAGGTGCTCGTAGAACTCCTTCGGGGCCAGCTCCGGAAAGTCCCCCAACTCCACCAAATGCCCTCGAAGGTCCTGGCACAGGTGACACTTGGAGAAATAACCCTTGGCCGACTCCTCGAATCCTTTACCCACAGCGAACCTGTGCAGCCCCTGAAAATCATCTCTCATCAGGAATCCCAGCACCGGTCGCTCCCCGGTGTCTATGCCTTCGGCCAGTAGGCTTTCGAGGTGGCGGGCGTCACCAAAGCTGATGCCGCCGCAGAAGCCGGGCATATAGTTGCCATAGTTATCCACATGGTTGTGCCACTCTCGCAGAAAGGGCGTAGGGCAGGGCTCGGCCAGCAGGCTGGCGGCGGGCAGGCGGGGCATGGATCCGGCCAGGAGATCGACCAGTCGGGTCGGAGCGCGGCCCATCATGAAGAACTCGGTGCGATTGATGGAATCATCTCGATTCTCAAGTTTCAGATAATCCTCGAAAGGTACCCGGTCTTCAAGGCGCCAGGCCAGAAAGCGGTGCAGATAATCGAGCTGATAGATCATCAGATTGGACCCGAATATCTCCTGGCCGACGGCCACGGCCCGGGCGGTGTTGGCAAAGGGGACATACTCCAGATAGAAAGGGTTGACCGAGACCATCAGACCCTTCAGGCCCAGGTCCCTCAGTGTTGATAGCTTCTCCCGGGTCGTTCTGTCGTCCACGGCCCAGAAGCAGTTTGTCTCCACAAAGGTCGAGGGCATCCTCAGTTCGGCGGCCAGCTCCACGGCTCGGCATAGCAGCCGGAAGTTACCGAAGGGCTCGCCTCCCGAGAAATGGAGCCCGCCTGAGAGGTCGGTGGATTCGGGTCCGGCGAAGCCGGGCTGGATATGGGGGGCCAACTGTTCCAGGATGAGCTTCAGGTCGGCTTCGGCAAGCCAATCGGCGCTCCAGTCGGGCGTACAGCCATAGATGCAGTGGCGGCACTCGGCGGTACAGCGATAGGATAGGATGAGACCGGCTGAGGCAGGGGCCGGGATGCGGACTTTCATGGCTTGTCCATTGGATGGATCCCTGTAAGGGACAAGGATTTGCGTGTACTTGAGATCCGTTCCTTCGATCAAGGATCAATCATCGTCTTTGTCATCTTCGTCGTCTTTGCCATCTTCGTCGCCTTTGCCATCCTTGTACTCCTTGTCACTCTTCTTGTGATATCTATCTTCCTTTCTATCATCGTCATCATCATCACCAATGTGGTCGTCGTCGCGCTCATCCTTTCGTGAAGCTACACCATCATCCCTTCCGGCAGGCCTGGGCGGTAGCGAGTCATCCCTTCTCTGTCCGATTCCGAGGTTGTCGTTTCTCTCTTTGAAGTACATCATTCCCAAAACCAGGGCCAGTATCAAAAAGAGGATGAATGGCACCAGGAAAGGTTTCTCGTGATCATCATCGTCGTCTGTGGTTGAGGAGATCGGAACCGTCATGGCCGTACCCTTGACCTTGTTGCCTCCTTCGTCTTCGACCTCGATGTAATAGTGCATTGTGCCCTTCTTTTCGGGTATCAGATTCGCGGTGTAGCTGCCGTTCTCAAGCTTCAATTCGATTGTCTGTATGTTTGTCTCATCATTCTCGAACCAGTAGACCACCGAGACCTTTGAGATATCCTGGTTGTCATCAACCAGTACCGAGAAGGAGAGTGCCTTGCCGACATTGGCTATACCGGCGGTGGTATCGAACTCGATGGTCGGAGGATCATTGTCGCTGATCGTGACCATCTTATCGGTGAGGACGACCAGGTTGCCGCTCGTGTCCGTGATGACGATGTAGTAGTAGAGGCTATCTGGAGAATCTACCGGAATGGTCGTCTGCCCGGTGAAGGGTCCGCTACCTTCCAGAAGCAGGATCATATTGGAGCCTGCAAAGCTCAGCCGGTAGACCACCTGAACCTTCGAGATACCGATATTGTCGGCTGCGTTCACACTGAAGGCGAAGACCTCACCGGTGGTGGCTGTCGTGTCCGAGTTATCCACCAGATCGAACGGCCGGTCGTTGTCCCTCACGACAAGGTCCATCGTATCGCCGATGACCGATGAGTTACTCAGGTCAAAGACCGTGAAGAAGTAGTACAGCCGTGTAGCGTTATCGGGTATGGTGAGATTGCGCTCGTATGGCCCGGTTCCCGACAGATCGAGGGTGACCGGTGTACCGGTACCGAACCAGTAGGTCACAATGGCACGGTCCATACCGACATTGTCGGTGGCGTTGAGCCTGAAGACGAACGCGTCGCCTGTCGTGGGGCCGGTATCCGAGTTGTCGGCATCGATCGCCGGAGGCTCGTCATCGATGATATCGACAGAGTAGGCCGTCGAGTTGTACTCGAGGATGACGACATCAGTGAGGGTAAAGTAATACTCCAGTGGTCCGATATTGTCGTAGGCCAGTACCGGGATGGTGTAGGTAGCAAGGTTCCCATGGAAGCTCATGACCCTCCCGGAATAGGGTCCCGAATCGCCATACCGATAGTTGACCGCAACCCCCTCGATACCAAAGTTATCAGCGACCTCGACGCTAAAGGCAAACTCATCACCTGTGGTAGCGGTAGTATCTGACAGGTCATCGACGACCCAGGGCCTGATCGTATCGACCAGAACGACAGTCGCCTGCAGGTCAGTATCAATCACCAGCTCGGGCTCCAACCAACCGGTGATACCACCGCTGGTGGCTGTGATGTTGTAGGGATTGGCATCGTAGAGGATACCGGCCTGCCATTCCCTGTATTGGACACAGGATAGAGCGTAAAGGTTGCCTTCAGGGTTGGTGGTGCCGTTGAAGATTATCAGGCCCTGGCCATCCCGGACCAGCAGGTCAGCAGGACCTACCGGAATTCCGTTATGTAGCTCAACATCAAGGTCCAGAAGCCAACGTACCTCCAGAATGGAGAGATTGTCTTTGTACAACACGTTAGTCCTGTTGAACTCACTACTGGTGATCATGGCAACCGAGTCGTTCTCCAGCATTATATCCCATAGAGTGGAGTTCACGATTGAAATATCGAACACCTGTACAGCCGAACCATTCAAATTAATGGAATTGTTCCAGTTCTCAAACCGACAATCCACTATGTTCGCTTTATTGAAATTCTGTATGTACAAGCCGTTGTCGGAGCCGTTCTCACCCAGGAATTGATTATCTTCCATAGTCAAAGAGGGTTCGATGCCATCCAATACAGTGAATCGCGCCCCGAACTCGTGAGCCCGGATCTGATTGCCTGATAGCGTAACAGCTCCGGGTGACAAATTGGTCATAGCGCCGAGCTCATTTTGTAACAGGTCATGATAGTAGGAGAAAGCGAAATCCGTTGCACTGATGAGATTATCCGATATTTCGAATACCGGAAGTTCCACCTTCGCTTCATGATAGATCTCTACACCTTCGATGTAGATGAGGATCCCGTCCGTATCAGCGACCATTGAGTTGTCCGCAACAGTAATTGAGGGCATGACCAGGAGAGCTCGCTGTCTCAGGTTGATTCCGATATCCTCCATGCCTATGCCAAGGGCAATATCTTCGGAGCTGAGCTGATTGTTTGTGATGAACCATCCATCGAAAATGACCGAAGCGTTGTTTTGCATGATGGCTCCAATGGTGTAGGTCTCTATCACAATCGACACTTCTGTAGCGTTTATCTGATTCGCCGATATATCGAACTCACCCATTTGCATGAAAGCGTTATCGTACAACTGGAAACCGAA
The DNA here is from genome assembly GCA_964434315.1 of uncultured archaeon. GTDB lineage: Archaea > Thermoplasmatota > Poseidoniia > MGIII > CAYLMJ01 > CAYLMJ01. The sequence goes on along the minus strand of CAYSUX010000173.1, from coordinate 468 downwards.
ATGATCAAGCACGAAATAGATGCCGAATACGGTGGTGTTTATCAGGTTGTCGCATAGTGTAATATCATGCATTTCAAAGTTGGAATCATCGGTCAGCCAGGAGCCAAAGGATTCCATCACCAGTACGATCCCAAAGGTGCCGTTGATATGATTATTGTCAATTGCGATCGCCTGCATTCCAAAGCTCGAATCGTCGGTCATCCAGGAGCCGAAGGATCCCATTATCAGTTGGATCCCATAGGTGGCGTTGATCCGATTATTATCAATAGTAATCGCCTGCATTTCAAAGCTTGAATCATTTGTCATCCGGGAGCCGAAGGAATCCATCTTCAAACAGATGCCGACACCGTTTATGTTGTCCATCGAGTTGTTGGATATCCGCACGCCTCCGGTTATTACCCTCGCCCGGCCGGAAAGTTCGTCACCGAAATCCGACAATGATATATCCATGCCATCTTCCGTGGCGTT
>CAYSUX010000172.1:0-6353 GCA_964434315.1 uncultured archaeon | reverse complement strand
CCATCAGACCCATGGGGATGGGGAAGCCGTCGTCGTCGTAGGTGTCGGCGGTGATGATCTTCGTGGCCGACATCTTGCGTATCTCCTTGGGCGCCATCAGGGCGAACCTGAGTCCGGCGATGCGCTTTGGGAGTCCGGTTCGCAACGTCATGAAAGGTCCTCCAGTTCCATGTGCATAGCAATACCAAGCGATTTCAGCTCGTCCACCAGCAGTTTGAAGGCATAGGACATGGGCACCGGGTGGATATTGCTCGAGTTGCACACCACGCAACGTAACAGACCCTTGCGGTCCAGGAAGGCGATGTGCCCGCAGTCGGCGCACACGAATTGCACCGTCTTGTCCGATTCGTCAAGCAACCGGTCCTTGATGACCATACTGGCGCCGTGGCCGATCAAACAGTCCCGTTCCATCTCACCGAAACGAAGACCACCCTGACGGGCGCGACCCTCGGTGGGCTGGCGTGTCAGGAGCTGTACCGGGCCCCGGGAACGGGCGTGGAGCTTTCCGGCCACCATGTGGTGGAGCTTCTGGTAGTAGATCACCCCGACGAAGATGTCGGCGTCCAGCTTACGACCGGTCTGGCCGTCGTAGAGGGTTTCCCGGCCGGAGTGGCTGAAGCCATTCTCGGTAAGGCCCTGCCGTATCTCTACCTCCTCCTCCCCTGAGAAGGGTGTGCCATCGATGGTCCGACCTTCCATAGAGCCCACCTTACCGCCGATCATCTCCAGCACGTGGGCCACGGTCATCCGCGATGGGATGGCGTGAGGGTTGATGACCAGGTCCGGAACAACACCCTCGGCGGTGAAGGGCATGGCCTCTTGGGGCACGATCAGACCGATGACCCCCTTCTGGCCGTGACGGGACGCGAACTTGTCCCCCAGCTCGGGGATCCGCTGATCCCGTACCCGTACCCGTACCAGGCGGGAGCCGTTCTCTGACTCGGTGAGCATGACCGAATCGACCCAGCCTTTCTCACCGTGACGGATCGTGATAGAGCTCTCCCGGCGCTTCTGAGGGGTCAGGAAATCTGTGGGTTCCACCAGGAATCTGGGAGGCGAGGTCTTGCCGATGATGACCTCCTGTCCGCCCAACTTCACCTCGGGGTAGATGAGCCCGTCGTTCTCCAGGTGCATGTAGGCATCCTCGGAGCGGGCACCGCGAACCTCCGGGTCGGGGATCTCGAAGTGGTCCTCCTGTCCGCCGGCGTACCGCCGCTCCTCGGACTGGTAGGTTCGTATGAAGGAGGAACGGCCCAGGCCGCGCTCGATGGAGGCCCGGTTGATGACCAGGGCATCTTCCATATTGTAGCCATGGAAAGACATCACAGCCACCACGAAGTTCTGGCCGGCCGGCCTCCGGTTGAAGTTGGAGTATTGCAGGATCTTGGTCTGCGTCATGGGTTTCTGGGGATAATGCAACAGGTGGCCCCGGGTGTCCGGGCGCATCCGGAAATTGGAGGAACCCATACCCAGGGATTGCTTGCCCATGCCCGCGCCCATTGTATTGCGGGGCGATGAGTTGTGCTCGGGGTAGGGAACGACACCGGTTGCAGCACCCAGGATGACCATCGGGTCGGCCTCCATGTGGGTGTGATCAGGTGTGAGGTCGGTCTCCTCGAGCCCGATCAGGGCGTTCTCTTCCTCTTCGGCGTCCAGGTACTCCAGGATACCCTGGTCGATGAGGCTGGACCAGCTCAGCCGGTCCCGTTCCAGGTCCTCGAGGTGATGTTCCTGAAGCTGTAGTTTGCCATTGCGCACGATCAGCAGGGGGCGGCGGATGCGACCATCGTCGCAGTTGATGATGACCTCCTCCATGTGTTCGTCGTAACGCACGTTGACCTCATGGGAGAGCAGACCTGTGCGACGCCGGTAACGGATCTCATCGACCAGGTCGATTGGGGCCGAGTGGACCCCTACCAGATCCCCGTTCAGGTAGATCTTGGCATCCTGGGGGTTTGACTCGTCCACCGGGCGAAGGTTCAGGTCGGCCAGCAGGTCCTTGACGATCTCCTCGTTGTATCCCTCGGAGATATCGACCATGAGGGCCAGGTTCTTCACCAGACCGCAGTTCTGACCCTCGGGAGTCTCGTTGGGGCAGAGTCGTCCCCCCTGGGTGGGGTGCAGGTCACGGGCCTCGAAGTGAGGCTGGGTACGGGTAAGGGGCGATGTCACACGGCGCAGGTGAGAGATGGTGGACATGGCACAGGTACGATCCAGCAACTGGGATACGCCGGCCCGTCCACCGACCCAGTTGCCGGTGGCCAGGGCATGCATGATCCGGTTGGTCAGCATATCCGTGCGGATGGCCGATGCCACCTTCAGGTCCCGTTTGCGCTGGTAGGCCCGCTCGAGCTGGTACTTCAGGTCGTTGAGCAGCGCCGAAAGAGAGACCCTGAACAGGTCCTCCATCAGGTCCCCGGCCAGCTTCAAACGCTTGTTCGCGTAGTGGTCCTTGTCATCGGGTTTCCGGGCGTCCAGGGAGAGCTCGAGAACCGTCCGGGCCATGCGACCCAGGAAGACCGCCTTCTTGTAGCGGGTGTTCTGATCGGTTCCCAGGTGGGGCAGCAGTGAGTTGTCCATGATGTAGGAGACCTTCTTCACCCGGTACTCCTTGGACTGGCCCGAGGCGAACTTGCGTTCCATGTACTCTAGGGCCTCTTTGGTGGTCGAGACATCGTATTGCTTGTCGTTCATGCACTCTTCGATGTTGGCCAGGACCACGTTGCGCATCCGGTCGTCGGAGATGATGGCGTTGGCCAGATCGTCGTTGTCCTCCATGCCCAGGGCCTTCATCAGGATGATCAGGGGAACCTGTCCCGAGGCCACCGGTATGGAGGCCATCATGAGACCGTCCTTGCGGCGCTCGACGATGGTCAGGGCCCGGTATCCCTGGCGCTGGGAGAATACCTTGGCCTGTTCAAGTCTGACATCGTAACGCTCGTCATACTCCACCAGCACCCGGTTGGGGGCCAGGTCCTCCAGGGCGATGAGGGCCCGTTCGGTGCCGTTGATGATGAAGTAACCGCCCAGGTCCAGGGGGTCCTCCTTGGCCTTGACAAGGGCTTTTTGATATTCCTCCTGGGAGGCCTCCAGGCCCACCAGGTTACGCTTGTTCAGGGTGCACAGGGCCGCCTTGACCAGAATGGGCAGCTCCCCGATGGTGACCTCCTCGGGCTCCCGTTCGATGCCGTCCTCCACCAGGGTGAATTCCAGGCGGATGGGGGCGGCATAGGTGAGGTTGCGTAGCCTGACCATCATGGGCAGGGCTTCCTGCATCGAGCCGTTGGCTTCCCGGATGACCGGCTTGCCGACCCTTATGCGCCCCAGCTTGATGTAGGCGTCCAGCTCACCAAGTTCCAGCTTGATGGTGCTGGTCTTCGTGTCCTCGTCACCGATACGGACATTGTTGACCACCCTCTGCATCCAGGAATTGGGATTTCCCGGATGGGGGATGAAATCGTTGTATGAGGTGATATGGTGGTTCACCAGAGTTCGCTCACTGAAGAATGAATCGAGTAGTTCACGCATGGACAACCCTCCTTACTCCTCCACCACCAGCCGATAGGCATAGTGCAACCCTGCTGTCTGAGAAGGTCGTTCGACCTTGATCAGGCTTCCTACCGGAGCTTTCAGGGCCTTGACCGCCGGATCGGTGATCAGGATCCTTGGTAGTTGCTCCTTCTTGACATTCCATCGCTCCAACACCTCCTCGGTCTCCTCATCACTACATATGTAGTGTCTTGGTACCAAATGATGTTGCCATAATATCTCAGCTTCAAGCGCCATTGTTTTCCACCTCGCCTGCGTGGGAAAGTGTGCTTGGTCGGACTAATCGAATTTCGTTCCAGGCTCCCGCCCGGGCCGCCACCGGGATAGGGATCTGACAATGGGGCATCTCTGCACCATCGGGTCCACACGCGACTCCACCGTTCATGTTGGTTTCTCCATCGTGGGCACTCCCTTTGACCTTAGCAAGGCGGGCCTGGAGGGATTCGAACCCACGGCCGACGGGTTAAAAGCCCGTCGCTCTACCTAGCTGAGCTACAGGCCCATATTGGGAAAAGCGGTTGGGATGCCACACAATATGTGATACTATTACCGCCTTTCGCTCACGCACCCTCGCCTGAAAGGATAGAAGGAGTGCCCGTCCAATCTCCACCCATATATAAATCTTCCGCATCTCTGAGGCCGATTATACCGGATATTGCAGTTCCAGAAAGGCAATTGCCCTGCGCGGTGGCATTTAACGGGATCCGTTCATTGAGTGTTTGCGAGCCCTGGTTGAGCCCTGGTTTTTACCTTATTAACCTGATCAAGAATGGGTGCCTTTCCAATAATCCAACGGATTCCCGGGATCATGACCGGCCCCCCACCGGCTACCTGCCTGACGCCCCGCGCCCTGGCCCTGCGATTCGGGACCCATCCCGCGGTCTACGAGCCGGCCGAGGATACCTTCCTGCTGGCCGGAATGTTCATCGAAACCCCCGATCCGACCGGGTCCGCCTTGCCCCTGGAGGGTGTGCGCCTGCTGGACCTCTGCTGTGGCTGCGGCCTGGTCGGGCTCTGGGCCGCCTTGCACGGGGCGACGGTGGTTGCCGTGGATATCAACCCCCATGCCGTGACCTTGACGACCGCCAACCGGGAGGTCCTGGGCTCTGCCGTTCATGGCCGTGCCGTTCATGGCCGGCTCTCGGTTATCGAGGGCGACCTGTTTGCCGCCTTGCAGGCAAACACCGAGCCGTTCGATCTGATCGTCTGCAACCCTCCATACCTGCCTGCCGACCCCGAGGGCCGCACCGCCCGCCCCTGCCGCCCAGGCGAGGACCCCGAGACCGCCCGTTGGCAGGCCCTGGCCCTGGAGAGTGGTCAGGACGGGGCCGCGTTGGTCCGTCGGGTACTACAGGAGGCCGGGAGTTGGCTACGGGAGCCAAAGGCGGGGCCGGGAGGAAGCGAGGCCGATCAGACCGCGGAGGCCGGACAGGCCTGGGAAGCCGGGCAGAGAGGCGCCGGCGCAGCCCACCGGAGCAGGGCCGGCCCACCTGCGGCCCCTGCCGGAGCTGCTACCACGGCTCCAGCCGAGGGCACCGCCGCCGCCGCTACAGCCGAGGGCCCTCGGTGGCCGCCGTTGCCGCCGTTGCGACAGCCGATATTTAAGACACAGATTTCACAGATTACACGGATTAACAACGAGAAAAAATCTGTGAAATCCGTGAAATCTGTGTCTATTTTCGCCATCAACCGACAGCCCACGCCGCCGCCACCCACGCCGCCCCATGGGCTCTATCTGCTGGTTTCGAGCCGCACCGGGTTGACCGGGGACGACTGGCGGGGATGGCGGACCGAGACCGTGGCGCGGCAGGCGGTGGGCCCGTATGATGAGCTGCGGGTGGTGAGGGCGAGGCCTGAGGGGCTGTCAATTTCTACAAGTCGATAAAATCAATCCAACTCTCTTTTTCATTGAAGGTGATTCTGTATCTGTTGAAAATATCCATCCTTCCCATGAGTATTGGAACCTCCTCGGTTTGGGCCCAGGCAACACGGATGGTGTGGAAATTCAAACCCATTGCCAATTCCAATTCCTTGATTATATACGGAACACCGCTCCCCTCAATGCCTTTGATATTGTGAATTTCATCATCTGGTTCTTGGTAAAGTCCTAGCGCTTTCCCAAAATGATAGGGAATCATCGAAATGTCAGCGCCAGAGTCTATATACATGGCGATCTCAATCACAATGTCCCCGTTTTTCAGTTTGGCGTCGGCTACAGGCCGTTTGACCGGGCCGAGGTCACTTTCCTCATTTTGGTAGTGAAAACGGATCATAATACCAACATATTCTCGTCCGGCACTTTGGCGACGAAAGGTATCTCGTTAGGGTAATCGCGACGGGCTTTTTTCAGCATGCCCTCTATATCCTCACCTTGGGCCACGACCTTTCTCTTCACGATCACCACATATTTGTTGTGGAGATCCTGTTTGTCAAGATCGCAATAGGTTTGGAAATTGGATGACATAGACAACCCTATTACGTCCCCGTTCTTAATAAGGTCTTGTGAAATAATGAAACAAAGGGCCGACTGGCGAGGCTGGCGGACCGAGACCGTGGCGCGGCAGGCGGTGGGCCCGTATGATGAGCTGCGGGTGGTGCGGGCAGTGAGGGCGAGGCCTGCCGCTGAATCGGGCACTGCTGGTCCAAGATAAGGTCCAAGATAACCGCCGAGGTGTGGGACCCCGCCGGTATCGAGAGCGTAACCCTGACGGTGCGGTACCGCCACCGGAGCGTCACCCTGACCGAACCCAGTTGGGGCGGCCAGAAGAACGATTACGACAAGTACATCTTGGGCTATTACCAGG
>CAYSUX010000171.1:0-6358 GCA_964434315.1 uncultured archaeon | reverse complement strand
GCTGCCCCGTAGGCTTACCGGCAACCCCGCCACACCTCAGGACCCTGGGCCCCCCCGGGCCCACGGCACTGGGGCGGGCAAAAGGCAATAGCAAGGGCAGGCAAGGCACAGGTCTCTTTGGTGAATCCCCAGATTCCACCTCTCACGAAAACACGGGCTTTTTGCGGCCAACGTTTAAATACCGACCTGGCCTAGCGGCGTCCCAGTGAACCGTAGGAGAGGCGCTGCCTCGACACACTACGGAGGTGAAACCATAGCCGAGGACAAATCAATCCTTGAAGCCATAAAGCAGACCATCGATGCGGCAAATGAGCGCAAGTCACGCAAGTTCACCGAGTCGGTGGAGCTGGCCATGAACATCAAGGATGTGGACCTGGCCAATCCCGGTAATCGTATCAACGAGGAGATCGTCCTGCCCAAGGGCCGAGGTCGTAAACTGAAGATCGGGGTCTTTGCCATGGGTGAGACCGCCATCCTGGCCAAGGATATCGCCGATACGGTGATCACCCGCGAGATGATCGACGATCTGGCCGACGACAAGCGCCAGGCCCGGAAGCTGGCCAACGAACACACCTTCTTCGTGGCCGAGGTCAAGCTGATGGCCACCATCGGAAAGGTGCTCGGTATCGTTCTGGGTCCCAGGGGTAAGATGCCCAAGCCTCTGCCCCCCAACGCCGACCTGGCCCGGATAGTGGAGGGTCTGCGTTCCACGATATCTGTCAGATCCAAGGACCGGCCCACCTTCCACGCCCCCCTGGGCACGACCACCATGAGCGTCGAGGATCTGGCGGCCAACGCCGAGACCATCCTCAAGCGTGTCACCGGCAAGCTGGAACGGGGCTTTCAGAACGTGGCCTCGGTCTATGTGAAGACCACGATGGGTCCCGCGGTGAGGTGGAGGTGACCATGGCCCACGTAGCAGAATGGAAGAGGGAGGAGATCAAGGACCTGAAGGAACTGATAGCCTCCTCCAAGATAGTCGGTCTGGCTGACATCGGCGGTATCCCCGCCACCCAGATGACGGTCATGCGCGCCGGGTTGAGGGAGAACTCGACCACCCTGAGGGTGGCCCGCACGACCATCATGCGGCGTACCCTGGATGAGCTGGTCGGCGATAGACCCGAACTGGACAAGCTCAAAGATCACATGGGCCACCGCCAGATAGGCCTGGTCCTTTCAGGGGAGAACCCCTTCAAGCTTTACCTGCAGATGGAGCAGACCAAGACCGCTGCCCCGGCCAAGGGTGGCGAGCTCGCTCCCGAGGACATCGTCGTGCAAAAGGGCCCCACAGCCTTCAAGGCCGGGCCCCTGGTGGGCGAGCTGCAGATGGCGGGTCTGCCCGCGGCCATCGAGAAGGGCAAGATCGTCATACGCAAGAAGCATGTGGCCGTCAAGGCCGGAGAGGAGATCTCCGGCAAGATGGCCCAGGCCCTGACCAAGCTGGATATCCATCCCCTGACAGTGGGGCTGGACCTGATGGCGGTCTGGTCCGAGGGTACGATCTTCGACAAGCAGACCTTATCCCTCGACCCGGCCCAGTTCTACGGCGAGCTGCAACAGGCCATCCGTTCGGCCCACAACCTGGCCCTCAACGCGGCCATCACCGTGCCGGGGGTCATGCCCCAGCTCATCGCCAAGGCCCACAGCGAGGCCTTCGCCCTGGCCCTGAAAGCCAATGTGCTCAACGCGGCCACCCTTGCGCCCATGTTGGGCAAGGCCCATGTGGGGATGCTGGCCATCGCCGGTCTGCTCAAGGCCGAGGCCCTGGATGAGGACCTGAGCGGTGCCCTGGCTGACCGGGCATCGACCCCGGCGCCGGCCCCTGCGGTCGACTCTTCCGCGGCTCCCGCCAAGGAGTCTGATGAGGAAGAGGAGGAAGAAGAAGAAGATGAAGAAGTGTCCGAGGAGGATGCCCTCTCAGGACTGAGTTCCCTATTCGGATAATCTCGGAGGTACCAAAATGGAGTACGTCTATGCGGCCATGTTATTGCATGCAGCCGACAAGAAGATCGAAGACAAAGCAGTCACCGAAGTGCTGAAAGCCGCCGGTATCAAAGCGGACAAGGCCCGTGTCGCGGCCCTCACCGCCTCTCTCGACGGTGTGGATATCGCAGAGGCCATCGCCACTGCCGCCGCCGCGCCCGTGGCAGCCGCTCCCGCTCCCAGCGGGGGGGCTCCCGCACCGGCCCAGGCCGAAGCAGCCCAGGAAGAACCGGAAGAGGAAGAAGAGGAAGAGGTCTCCGAGGAGGAGGCCATGTCCGGACTCTCCTCCCTGTTCGGTTAGACGGTTTCACCACCGTTCGAACAGCCCGTCCCTTCCAGGCTCCTTTCCCGCCCTGCCCTGCCGGTAGGCCCTCCCCAGCGAAGGCTCTATCAGGTAGAGCCCCCTTAGACCGGGGATAGATCTGTGACATCGTAACGGGTTTCCCAGCACAGCACAGCAGTTTAGGGGCACAAACCCCTTATAAGGCCAAGGCCCCATAATTCATGATCACCAATGGCGCATGACAGGCAAGGCAAGCCCAAAGGCACTAGTTCACGTTCCAGGTCATCCAAGGGCCCGAGTCTGGATGAGCTGATGGCCCGTAACCGGCCCAGCTCCCGGGCATCGAGAGGTCCCGCGAACGGTTCCAAAGCCTCAAGGTCCGGTGGTCTGGCCGCCAGCCGGACCCGGGCCAAGGCCCGACCATCATCTCGGGAAAAGCCATCCCGGGAGCGACCCCGTCAACTCTCAAAAAAGCCCCGGAAACAGAGTCGCTCCATCTGGGAGGAGGAGGCCCTGCCCACCCTGTTCACCATGCCGGTACTCTGCTCCATCATCGCCTTCATCCTGGCCATGACCTGCATCCAGGTCTTTCATGTCTACACTTTCAATCTGAATGTCGAAGGAAAGGAGATGACCACCGACTATGAGGATTTCAATAGCAAGATCGTTGTCAACAACATGACCAACCACGAGAAGATCAAGAAGGATCAACGGCGAGCCGGCCTGGGCCTATTCCAAGCCCTATGATTCCATCAAGTCCGATGATCCCAACGCGACGGTGACCGGGGAGTTCTCGGAATGGAACGAGGACGAGTTCGGGGTCATCCCCCTGTTCCAGCGCATGAGCTGGCTCGTCATCGGGGTAGCTCTCATCAGTATGTTGACCGCGGTCCTGACCGTCATCAATCGCAAGAGCATGCTCCCCATGGATATCGAGAAGGTCACCACGACCCTCTCGCTGCTCCTGATGGTTATGTCCATCGGGGCGGCCATCTTCTTCGCGGCCACGATGACCGGCTCGCTCCATGCCTATCACGAATCCCGTATCAGCGACATGACCAACACCACCGTTGAGATGAGCCCCTTTGTCGGCAAGTACAGCGACGATAAGGTTCTTGTCATTGATCCTGACGTTCACCCGGGTTATGTGACGCGTATCGAGGGAGATATATCGGCGACATACTATCCGGGTCCGGCCTGGTTCTTCCTGATGATCGGCATCCCGGCCTTCGCCTATGCCACCCACTACTACCAGTCCAGGGAGAACGCCGGTGAGGAAGAGACCATCGGTGATTTCTTTGGTAACCTGAAGGAGAAGCTGCCAAAGGGTGACAAGTCCAAGGACGGGTCACCCGCCATCGGTCTGGGAATGGGAGCCACGTCTCTTTCGGATAAGAAGGCCTCCCGCCAGTCCAGGCTGAGTCGCAAGGCCAAGGCTTCCGGAAGAGGAGCTCCGATAGGAATGGGCGGCCACTCCAGACCGGGCAAAGGAGACGGCAGCCAGGGACCCAAGGTCAGGGGTAAATCCGATCCCGAGTTCCTGCGCGTCGTGGCCGAGTACAAACGATTCACCGGCAAGACGCGACTCTCATCCAACGAGCTGGCCAAGCTCAGGGCCATGGCCAAGAAGTAGGACGGCCTTTTCCCACCAGGAACCGCCCTGTCCTGCCCCGTCAACCCCGAACATACCCGGTATGGAGCCTACCCGCCTGCGATCTGCCCACCTGCCGATCCCGATATCCGGTCTGCTTATCCATTACTCCAGCCTGCCGATCCCGGCATATGGTTTGCTTATCCATCCATTACTACCAGTCTGCCAATGCCGCCATCCGATCTGTCAACTTAACATGCCTCAGACCACGACCTCACCCGATATACCGCAGGCCGGGCAGGTGATGGTCTGGGCCGCTCCGGTGGCCGGGACATCGAACTTGTGGGAACAACCGGGGCAGGCAATAGTGGCAACCTGGCTCCGATGACTGGCGGGCAGCTTGGGGGCGGCTATCTGCTCCTCGGGTTGGGGAGGCGGGATGACCGGGGATGGTAGATCGGTCGGAGTGGGCAAGTTGGTCGGAGTTGGTAAATTGGTCGGGGTTGGCAAGTTGGTCGAGGTTGGTACGTTGGTCGGAGTTGGCAAGTTGGCAGGTGATGGTAGGCTAGGCGATGCCTGTTCCGGGGTCGCGCCATCCGGTGGTGGCGGCGGTGGTGGCATCATAGGCGCGCCGGGCTCATCCTCGTAATCACCCTCGAAACCGGTGTGCTGTGAAAAGTAACCACCGGCCCCGAACAGGGATTCCTCGACCGCCGAGGAGCCCTTTGGAAGGCGCTCTCCCGAGGCGCCGACATTGTGGCCGAGAGCTGACGAACCCTTGCGAACTGAGATGTCCATTTCTTCGGTCTCTGTATTAGAGATCATTATCAACCGAGCCGAATAGATCGGAATCAGGATAGTGGCAAGGAACCAACCGATATTGGGTAGATGGACAACCGAGAAGTACTCCTCCGATTCGATTTGAAAATCAGAGATCTGATAGAAACGGAAAGCTGCCATGGCCGAACAGGCGGCGATGCATATGGATAGAACAATGAGCAATGGTGGCGAACCAAAGCTCTCATAATCGTTCTTTCCCAACATGAAGGCGTAGATGATATTGACGATACATAGCCCCAGGGCGGCAATCATTAATCCCAGGATCTGATAGTACTCCGAATCTACATACTCGAACTCGATCAGGGAGAAGCCGGTATCGGACGGCTCGTCGCTTCCCTGGTCGTAACACACCTCATCATCGTTAAACGTCAAGCGGATGAATAGGCCTCCGTGCACCTGGCAGGAAAGCTCATCCCCTTCCTTCGGTTTCTCGGGATTGGTAAGGTCCATTTCCGTAAACTTGAACTGTCCAAAATTCCAGGGCAGGACAAAGATCACCAAGATGAGGATTATCAACAGCTTGGCCGAGCTTCTCACATACTTTCTCAGATCAGTCAATTTCACATGATCACACTACGGTGTCCTAATTCTTCGCTCTCGATGGGATAGTCTGGATCGGTCGTTTACCAGGCTTTTGGACTCCCATGTCGCTGAACAGGGTCAAGGGTTCTTGAACTCCAGAAGCAAAGCTGGCCAGGGTTTCGCTGGATATCGGTGGTTCATGCATGGTTGAAGTCTACTGTTGTCATGTATCAGAATCGGATACTTAAAGAGTTTTTGGACTGTCAATATGGATTAAATCACATAATATCCAAATATCCAAAATGTCGTCGGTTACCACAAATATTAAAAAGGAGATGCTTTTAGTGGAACTATAAAAACGGGCAAAGACCCGTATGGCGATCTTATGGACGAACCTGAGGAGGAGACTTCAGAGTTTGACCAGATACTCAAACTAAAAACCTCTCGCAGCCAGCTCGATGAAAATGCTGAAAAACGGCGGCAACGCCGTGATGAGCTAAACAACGAGGCAAAACGTTGGGCCCAGGAGCGTGACAAGTACAACCTGCAAGTGCGAAAGCTGGTCGAGCAGGCCCGGAGTCACAAGGCCACCCGCGACCAGCTCAACGAGCAGGTCCAGGAGTGCAAGGACAAACGTCACGAACTGAACCAACTGGCGCAGGAGAAGCGATTAGCGGTATCTGAGTTGAAAAGAGCGAACATCAGCGGCGGGCGTCACGGACCACCGGTCCACAAGCTCAAGAAGGAGCTCCAGGAGCTGGAGTTCAAGCAGATGACCAGCGAGCTGACCACCGAGAAGGAACGCGACCTGGTCAAGAAGCTATCCGAGATCCAGGATCAGATAGCCTCCAGGGAGAACCAGCTCAGATCGGACCCCGATGTCGCGGCAGCCATAGAAGCGGCCAGCGAGGCCAAGAAGGCAGCCCAGGAGCAGCACAAGCTCATCCGGGGACTGGTCACCCAGGCCCAGGCCGAACACCAGTCCATGACCGGGTTCTACCGCCAGATAGATGAACTGCGCAAGGAAGCCGACAAGTTCCAGGAGCTCTTTGTCAAGACCAAGAAAACGGCCGATGAGGCCCATTTCTCCTACATCGAGCAGGTCAAGCAGATCCACGACCTGGACAAGCTCATCCAGT
>CAYSUX010000170.1:0-6403 GCA_964434315.1 uncultured archaeon | reverse complement strand
GACACTGCCCTTCTTTCATCCCTCTTCTTCTTCTTCTTCTTCCATCCCTACTGGATCCGCTCTTTGTCTGCCCCTTATTGTCGGCACAGCTCGCCAAGGGAGTCAGCGATGAGGTCCGGCCGCAGGTCACTTTCTCGCACCATCCTTGAAGTGGTCTCTCCTGAGAGGACCAGGATGGATACCAGGTCGTTCTCGTACGCCATACGCATATCGGTGTAGAGTCGGTCGCCCACCATGGCCACATTCTCCGGGGGTAGCTTCAGGCGGCCCAGCGCCTCTTCGACGATCTCCCGCCCGGGCTTGCCGAAGACCTTCTCCGGCTTGCGGTCGGTGGCCCTCTCGATCAACGCCACCAACGCCCCGCAATCGGGGATAAAGCCCTGCTCGGTGGGGCAGGTGTTATCACAGTGGGTGGCATAGTAGGGGATGCCCGAACGTATCCTGAGGCAGGCGAACTCCAGGCTGGCGTAGGTCAGGGTCCTGTCGAAGCCCACGATGATGATATCCGGTTCCCCGGTATCCAGCCGAACCCCTGCCATCTCGAACTCCCGGACCAGTTCCGGGGTCCCCAGGATGAAACAGGAGCTGTCGGGGAAGTTTAGCTTCATGTGGGCGGCGGTGACCTGGCCGCTGGTTATGATCTGATGCGGTTCGATGGGTAGCTCCATGGCCTTCAGTTTTCTAAGGTAGTGTCCCGAGTCCACCGATGAGTTGTTGGTCAAGACCACATACCGCTTGCCGGTGGCGACCATCCAGTCAAAGAACTCCCGGCTGCCGGGCAGCAACCTGTCGCCCAGATAGACCGTGCCGTCCAGGTCCAGGATGAAGCCCCCGACCCGGCGCGGCAACTCCCCGGTGGTTGTGGGGTGGGGGTGGGGATGGGCACTGTGTTCGCTCATAGGCCCTTCCAGATGACCCTGAACCGCTGCAGGCAGGTGATGGTACTGGCCAGGATGAAGAAGAGCAGGAGCCATTCCAGCAACTGGTAGCCATGGATATCCCCGGTGTCGAGGGTTGTCATGGCGATGTACTGGATGAGGGGCACGAAGATGAGCAAGGCCAATCGATCGGCCCGGCCCAGCAGCCCCTTCAGATTCCGGCCGATACCCAGGGCCTGGGACTGGGTGCCAAGGTATGAGACCATCATCACCGTCGAGATGGCCAGGATGCCGATCCACATCTCGCAGTAGACCGAGAAGGAGATGCCGATGAGGATGGTCAGGTCGGCCACCCTGTCGAAGGTGTGGTCGATGAGGTCCCCCTTCTTGGAGGTGATCTTCCGGAACCTGGCGACCTGGCCGTCCATACCGTCGCAAACGGCGTTCAGGAAGATGAAACACCCTGCCAGGACCAGTACGATATCTCCCAGTTCATCGTCCAGATTGATGACGATGGCGGCTCCCAGGGCGAAGAACAAGGATAGGATGGAGAGGGAATTGGGACTCCAGGGATATCTCCTGGCAAAGGGATCGATTAGCTTGTAGGCCATTTCACGGTAGTCGTCCAGCACCATCAGCTCACCTCCGCAACAGGCGGTCGGCAGGCTCTGAAGGCATGGCATATTGCCTGCTCCCCAGCCCTTCTTTGGGCCTTTTTCTCTGTTGCCGCCTGGCCTTGCATTACCCCTGTAATTCGTATCACCACTTTAGGCTTTTCAATCATTTGCCCTATTCCGGGGGTATTCGGGCCTCCATCGGCCTGGCCGACCATCACCTCATTGACCCTAATCGAGCCCCAAGTAATCGGGGAGCCAACGGGCGGTCCCGGGGGGGCGCGAATAGGGATTCGGGGTCGTGGGGTCATCGACCCACGCCTCGATGGCCCGGGCAGCCTCTTCCGGCTCCCGGTCGGTGGTGTCCAGCTCCATTATCCTGGTCAACCCGGCATCATCGGCGCGTTCGATGGCCTTCGCCAACGCTTCGCATTGTCTCGGACATGAAGCAAGTTTCATAGCCTCGGCAACGATGATATCCAGGGCTTCAGCCTCGCAATTCTCTTCCACCTTGACCCGGTCATAGCCACGCCTGGTCAAACGGCGGTCCAGCTCATCGGGATGGCAACGCAGGACCACGATGTGATCGGCCAGACCCAGCTCATGGGCCAGGTGCCCTTCGATGATCACCCTCGGTGCGCTGATCTCCTTCAACGACCGCGCGGCGATAATGGATAGTTGGCCAGGGTCCACTTCCACGATATCCCCTTCATCGGCCAGACCCTCCTCTTCCACCAGCTTCTTGAGGTCCACCACTCCCCAACCCGCTCTCTCCAGCTTTGCGGCTATGGCTGTCTTGCCGGTACCCGGAGTGCCGGTCAGGGCCAGGATGGGACCCGGACCTCCTTTGGGGACGACCATCCGAGGCCTATTCGCCATCGGTCTCGCATTTCTCGGCGGCCAGCTTCTTGGCCTCGGCCTTGGCCTTCTTCTTGGCCCTGTCGGCTCGCTGCTTGGCATTGAACCCGGTCACCTTGAGAAGGAACTCGTTCCACCGCTGATGGGCGTTACGGGCCGCCTCGATATCGGCTCCGGAGTCCATGAGGGTGTCCACCTGGAGGGTCATGGCATCCACGACGCGGGCCTCCACGGCGGTCAGGGCGGCAAAGTTGGACTTGTAGAACTCACCGGCCTTCTCGACGCCCTCGAAGATATCCTCCATCACCTGGCCCAGGGCACCTTCGTCCAGCAGACCGGTCTTCTTGGCATGGCCGTGCTTGATCTCGTACTCGCGCATGGTTCTCGTCCTGGGGAACTTGAAGCCAATCAAAAGGCTTTGGTACTGGATTGACAGACTTGATAATTACCGTTTTAATGGCTGGTAGCGGGTACATCCGCCGGCACCCACAGAGACAGCAAGACACCTGGGGTACCTGCACCCGGCACCGGAACCCGGGGCATCCTCATCGAGCAGTCTACTCAGGTTCGCCCGTACCCGGCGCGCCAACGAATGGCGCGTCCTTTCACCGCGATGGCCGCTATGCCCAGACCGCCCAGGAGCATGGGCAGGCCGACACCCGGCAATGACCAGCCCGGGTTCTGGTTCTCGGAGCCGACGGTGACGCTGACGGTATCGAAACCGGTGGCGCCGCCGTCGTCGGTCACCCTGAGTTTGGCGGTGTACTCTCCGGGTCCCGAGTATGTGTGGGTGGTGGTGGCCGCTGTGCCGTTCCAGTCGTAGACCCCGTCCCCGTTGAAGTCCCAGGCATACTCCTCGATGGTGCCGTCCACATCCTCGCCGGTGGCGGTGAAGGTGATGACCTTGCCCGGGTCCCCTTTCAGGTCCTCCCCGGCGTCGGCGGAGGGGGCGACGTTCTCGCCAAAGACCCCGAAGAGGCTCAGATGGTCCAGGACCGCCGTCAGGGTCCGGTTATCGGTGTCCACCAGGGTCTCCTGTCGCTCCCATTCGTCCAGGTCCTCGTTGTAGAAATAGAGTTTCAGGTCGCTCTCGGTGAGAGGCGAGGTCAATCCGGCGATATCCTCTTCATCGTAGTTCACCACGATGGTCGCGCTTGCCAGGCCGGCCTTGAAGGCCTCGGGAGCCTCTATCTCCAGGAACCGGCCCACGGCTGCCAGCTCTTCGGGCACCTGGGGCGCGGCCATGGGTATCTCGGTCACGGTCACGGTGGCCTCGGTCACGTTAACGCCGGGACCCCCTTCCACTGTAAGGGTCATGTTCTCTCCGGTAAAGAGACTCTCCTGGTCGGCCAGCAGGCTCATCTTTTCGATATTGGAGATGGCAGTGGCATTGCCGATGTTGCCCACATAGTCGGTACCGTTGATGGCCAGCTCGTATTCACCGCTATCGGTGATATCAAAACTGGTGTTCCACCGGTTCACTCCGGTCGCGGTCAGATCCAGGCTCCCGTTGTAGGCTGAGCCGGCTCCCGAGGGCGTGAAACCGATCCATGCTTCGGGAAGGCCCTTGAGCGGCTCGTCGCTGATGATCTGGATGGACATCCGGTCGGTGTCCAGGTCAGACTCACTGGTCATCGCCAGGGTGGGAGCCCTCGTGTCGATGACCGTCAGCGTGGCGGTCCGGGAGTTCGATATGTCGATACCGTCGGAGGCGGTGGCGGTGAAGGTGTAGTTGCCCACCTGATACGGAGCCTGCCAGGTCATGGTCAGGCCACCGTTCGAGACCTTCAGCAGGGAGCCGCCGGTCAGGCTGTAATCCAGGGTGACACGGTCGTTGTCGGGGTCATTGACAGCCACATCGATGGTGGCGCTGTCGCCGGCCTCCACGACGGTCGGGTCGATGTCGATGGCGGTGATGACCGGGGGGCTGTTGAGCCGGGCCACGGTCAACTGCTCGTTATCCAGCTCCTTCTCGGAGATCTTGATGAACCAGGCATAGGTGCCCTTGGCGCTGGGTGTGAAGGTCAATCCCGCGCCGTTGGTCAGGGCCAGCAGGAGCTCGGGGGTCAACGGATAGCTGAGGGTCTGGTTGTCGGAACCCCTGGGCCCCAGCTTGAACGAGGCGGTCTGGCTGCCCAGGTCCAGGCCTCCCTTGACGGTCCTCAGTTCGAAGGTCACATCGAGAGAGAGAGGGAATATACCCCGGTTCTCCAGCTCGATCCAGAAGCTACCGGTGGCGGTACCGGTGTTGACCACGAAGGTGTCCGATATGGTCACCGCGCCGTGGGTGAAGCCATAGACGGTCGCCCCGCCTGAAGCCCCCACCGAGCCGCCCAGCAGGATACCCACAAGTATCAGGAGCTTGAGCTTGCCGCCCAGGTTGAGGCCCTTGGATTCGCTCTCCTCGTCGTTCTTCTTGCCGTTCTTCTTGCCGCCAAAAGGTATCAGGCCCATGGTATGCTGGCAGGAATGATTTGATTTAAGTCTTTTGATTCTGGATTCTGGCCGGATCGTAAATATTCAGATTCATTTCACAGCAGGCCCTGTTTCTTCAGCGCGTCCTTGGTCTCATCGACGATGGAGCCCACCAGGGAGAAGAGCGAGGTGTCCTCCCCGGGGTCCTTGCCGGCATCGTCCTTCACCCTATCGGCGGGTGACGAGAAGATCCTGAGCAAAGGGTCCAGACCGTTCAGGAGGGGGGTCAGGCAGGTCAGGACCGTGGCCACTGAACCAAGGCTGCCGCTGACGCTGGTCAGGCTCCGATCGACGCTCCTGAAGGTGGTGTTGAGACTGGCAAAATCGCCTCGCATCCCGTTGAGGGTCTCGTCCAGGTTGTCGAACTTGTTGTCAAGTCCCTTGAACCTCGAATCGAGTCCCTTGAAATCATTGTGCAGGGTGGTCATGGTGGAATCGAGACCACCCAGCCGCTCCTCGACACCGTTGAGACTGGAATCCACGTTGGTCAGGGTTCCGTCCAGGTTGTTGATACGAACCACCAGATCGCCGGCCTGCGCGCTCAGGCTGTTGACCTTCCCGGTCAGGCCGTTGATATCCTGGCGAAGGTTCAGAACCTCCTCTCCGAAGGCGATGACCGTTTCGTTGAGCTCCCCCAGGGTCTCGCCCAGCTCGGGCAATCCCGTGAGGCCTTCGAGTCCGAGTACCATGAACTATCGGCCCAATCAAGGCGACCAACCTATAAATCCTTTGAGGGTCGGGGGCCGGGGATCGGGGATCGGTCAAGGGCGGATCGCGGATGTTGGTCGCTACGGCCTTACCAACGGCAACCGGATGTTGGTCGCGGTTCGCGGATGGCGGTCGAGGGTGGTGGCCAAGGGTGGTGGCCAAGGGTGGTGGCCAATGGAGGGCAGAGGACCAAGGGCTGATCCGGGCAACAATAAGCCACCGAACCCCGGATTCCTAGCCCAGATTCCTGGTTCGGAACCCCTGTTACCGATTCCCGGTCCTGATTCCCGTCCCTGGTCTGGAACCGTTGTTCTCGATTCCTGGCCCTGAGCTCAGTCCCGGATCCCTGGATCATTTTGGCATTATGATATCCGGGTCATGGAACCTGCCGGCCTGATCGGCCATGCCCGCCTTCCGAGCGGCCTGCCAGCCCCCAATGGCCAGCCCCTTCCCGTATGGGTCAACGAGCTATTGGGTCGCCGGTCTGTATTGACCTGCCAGCCCCCATTGGTCTGCCTTCCCGATGGACAGCCAACTCCCTGTTCTTGGTGGTTGGAACTATCGTTTGCTCATCTCTTCCTTTAGCCCGGTTATCTCTTCTGTCAGCCCCAGGACCTCCTGGTGAAGCTGGCTCAGTTGCTCGGTCAACGATCCGACTGTCTTCTCGAGTTTCAATAGGTTCTCGTTCAACTGGGGTAGTTCGTTCAGGCCTTCGAGTCCTGCAAACATGGGGTTCACTGTCGGTCCATTGGTTGCCGGGTCTAATAACCTATAGGTCGTACTCAAGCAGGCTCGGAGTGGTGGCGGGCGGGCAGGCAAACCGGAGTCATCAGATAGGAGGGCAACAGGCTAGGGTGCAGGCCCGGTAGG
>CAYSUX010000169.1:0-6431 GCA_964434315.1 uncultured archaeon | reverse complement strand
ATCCAAGCTACCCCACGGGCCCGCTGAGAATAATTCACCGGATGTAGGTTGAGTTGGGGATGTTGGGGATGGGTTGGGGATGTTGGGGATGGGTTGGGGACGTTGAGGGTATTAGGGATGGAATGATAAGGGGTACGATGATAAGGTACGATGATTAGGGAACGACAATAAGGGAAGGATCGATAACGAATCACTGTGCCTGTGTTCGTTCTCTGTGTCTCTGTGACTCTGTGGTTCCGTGCCTACTTCTTCTGGAACTCGGTGTAGCCGCAGCGTCCGCAGGAGGCCCGGTCGTGGTGTTCGGCCAAAAAAGTTCCCTCGCCGCACTTGGGGCACCAGCGCCGGGTGCGGGTCAGCCGCTCGCCATCCATCTGGTAATAGTCGCGTTTGGACATCTAATCGCCTCCGGACCCATCCTGCTTGCCGCCGGCATAGAGTCCGTTGCGCTTCAGGATGTATGGGGCCTCGATGGACTGCATGGACTTGACGTTCCGGTAGAACTTGGCATAGCCCACGGTCTCGGGTCGGCCGAAATCGGCTTTCATCTGATCGATGACAACCAGCGAGGCCTTGATGTTCAGGGCCGCGGCCAGTTGCTCGCGCACCTGCTTGCGCCTGGGTGAGGCGTCCTTGGGGTGCATGACCCTGAAATTGATCTCCTCCCGCTCCAGCAGGGGGTTGTCGTTACGGTTGATTATCTCAAGCTCCATATGGCTCAGCTCTCCTCCATTTTCGCAAGCAGTTCATAAGCTTTGGCCCTCACGGCCGGGTCCACGGTGATGACCACCATCCCCTCATCGGGCTGGCCATAGGCCACCTGGGCCCCCTCGGGAGCCAACGCCACGGCCGCCAATGAGGCCAGATCCTCCTCGCCCGCCACCTCGACCTGGACCGGGCCGGGATGGTTAAGACCCAGGACCATGGCCTCCCAGAGGGATTCGGTGATGGTCCCGGCCGGGTTGTTCACCGACAACCTGAGGAGTTCGATGCCCTCCTGTGTCCGGGCTTCAGGACCCTCGTGGGGTCTGTTTCGCCGGGTGACACGGTCTATGACCGAGATCTTCGGCCTCAGGCCGGCGTCCAGAACGTTCTGATTGGTCACGTCCCCCACAGCTATCAGGGGTGAATCGGGGTCGAAGGATACCTCGGGTGATTCGCCCGGATACAATGGACCCCAGGGCACCTTCAGCTCAGAGGCCAGCTCATCGGGTAGGGTGTAGCTGACCATCAACGCACCCGAAGGGCATAGCGCCCCGGTATTCGGATATTCATCTGCTGGGCCAGCTTCGATTCGTTGGGGTCGATGATGACCACGTAACCCTGCCAGTCCTTCGAGGTCTCATCCCCACACTGGGGACAGGTGTTCTCCTCGGTGATGAAATTGCAGAGTTTGCAGGCCTTCAACTGGAATCCCCCTTGCCCTTGGCCTTGCTCTTTCCTTTGCCTTTCCCCTTACCCTTGCCTTTCTTCTCTTCGGGGCCTTTCTTGGCCTTTTCCCGGTCCTCGGCGATCCAGTCCAGCTTGCCCAGGCCGGGTTGGCGCATGGTCAGACCGATCTTGGATTCCCTGGGGGATCGCTCGTTTAGCGAGACGGTGACCACCCGGGCCCGGACCACATCCTCGATACGCATATCCCGCTTCGTGTCCTTGGCTACCAGCCGCTGGCCTCCCACATCCACATTGATATGGTCGTTGGTCACCTGGGAGGGGTCCGAAGCGGATGAAGGCTCCAAAGTCCACGATCTCGCAGACGAAGCCCTCGATGACCTCCTGTACGGTGGGCTTGAACAGCAGGGATTCCATTGTGACCGGCTGATAGACGGCGCCGTCGCTATGGACGACGACCCCTGGGCCGGTCAGCTTCAGTTTGGTGACCAGGACGGTGACCCGTTTCTGATTGTCCATGCGGCCTTCAAAGGCCTGGCAGGCAAGGTCGTAGGTCACCTGATCCAGGGGTTCTCCCAGTCGGTCAGGGGGGATGCGAACAGTTTCTTCTCGAGTGTCCAGAAGGTACATTCAAAGACCCGCTCCAATGGTTTTACAGTCCAGCCCAGGCTGGGGTCTGAACTTTGTTCCATAAAAGGGCTCTGAAGTCAGACACCGGGTATTTATAACCTTTATTGATGTTCGATACTTATCGGCGGATGGAGAAGGAACCCTTTACCCTGGTAAACCCGAGGTCAAGGATATACAGGGATGACCGATGGTGTGAACGGCGTTGCAGGCCCGCCTTCGGCATATAGCGGCGTGGTCCCAAACCCTTTACCCCCTTGCATCCTGTCCAGGACGATGCAAGAGCTGGCGGCGGTGAAACTGGTCGAGAAGAGGTCCCGCTTCTTTGCCCACCTTTACACCATGGATGAGCTTGAAGAGCTGGGTTCCATCCTGAAGCTTCACCGACGAAAATACCGGAAGGCGAATCACCATTGCTACGCCGCCATCGTCAATGGTCGGGAGCTGAGCAAGGATGACAAAGAGGTTGGCCATCCGGGCAGGGTCCTGCTGGAACTGCTCAAAAAGCACCACCTCGATTCCCATTGCCTGATGGTCTCCCGCGTCTTCGGCGGTATCAAACTGGGAGTGGGTGGTGTGGCCCGGGCCTTCAGGGCTGCTGCCGAGGGAGCCATCTCCCGACTTGAGCAAGAGAGCCGGAGTCCGGAGTCCCCGGATCCTTGAAGTCCCGGGGTCCCCAAAATCCCTGGCCCTCAATCAAAGTCTCTGGGTCCTCAAAGTCCCCGGGTCCTTAATATGCCGTCTTGCGCCGCTCCTGACCCTACACGCCGCTCCTGACACCATCTTTTGATTCCCGGGTGTTTCTAAGGCTTTTAATAGCCATAAGGTCTAAGTCTTCTAATTGTATTTCCCATACAACCTAGTGGAGGATCAAATCCATAATGGCTAATCGGCCCCCTCCTCCCCGGCCCAAAGGCAGGGCTCCGCCACCTCCCCGGCCCAGAGATGACTCTGCAGAGGGTGAAAGACCGCCCAGACCCGGGGGAGGCCGTTCGAACCGACCACCGCGACCCAGGAACGATCCAGGTAAAGGCCGACGACCGCCCAGACCCCGGGGTAACCCAAAGCCCGGACGTCCACGACCCAAAGGCAATCCAAGGCCCAGGTCACGCCCGCCGGCTCCCAGAAGCCGACCCCGCGTTGAGCCCGCTCCGGGACCCCGTTCCGAACCCGACGAGCTGCCCGACCTGCCCACCGGTCGACCCACCATCCCGACCCCGACTCCCCGAACCGCGCCGACAGGCCAGTTCGCTCTCGGCGGGGCCATGCTACCGGGCGGGGACGGCGGGATAACGCCCTGGACCGGTAACACCGTCGAGGCCATGACCGGTCACAGTAGCGGTCTGGAACTACCCCTGGGCGAGGTCGTTCGTATCATCACCGGCATCACCCTGGATGACAAGGGCAACATCCGACGCTACATGACCACTGCTCCCCACGGCGACGGCCATGTCGAGATAATCTACGCTCGCAACATCACCGATTTCAGGGAGGAGCTGGTCATCGTCGTGGTGGCCCCTCCATCCGGGAGATCCCCGGCCATCAAAGGCTATGGTCCGGCCGATATGCTGGCCAAGCTTCGCACCTACGACAGTATGGGTTACGATGATGCCATTATGAATGTCGTCCGCCAGGCCCGGGATTATCTGCGAGATTATCTCAACCGACTCTTGTAGCTCCTCTTCATTGTCCACCGTGTTATCCGCCACCACCAACCCACACACACCGCTGGCCGCCCGGTCGTCCGCCACCAACCCACCTGCCTGCCACCTGCCTGCCTGCCTGCCACCGAAAGTTTTATATATGGTTGGACAGGGCGCTCCAATCTTTATATATGCAGCCACAACCTATCCATAATTATCACATGAGCCGCAAGGAGCAGCATACCGCTGAAGCTATTCTTTCATTGACCCGCAAAGGTTTCGATACCCTGCCCAGTCAACTTGCGGATCAGGCCCGGGCTCTGAAGCAAACCACCAGGGCCCGGATGGTCAGGGTCATAGAGGCCAGCCCCGGTCTTTGCGTGCGCGAACTGTGCAGGCGACTCGAACTGGGTAACGGAGTGGTGCGTTATCACCTCGATGTTCTGGAGAGGGTGGGTCTGATACTCACCAATCGGGAGGGGCTGAAGCGAACCTGCTATCCCAGCGCCCGGATGCCGCCGCCACCGGTGGTCGAGCTGGTCCCGATCCAGCAGGCCATTCTGGATGAGATAATCTACCGGCCCGGGCTCTCCCAGAGGGAGATATCCCGCAAGCTCGGTCTGAACTACCGCACCCTGCACCGCCACATCCACCTACTCAGGGAAAAGGGACTCCTGACCGTGGAACCCAGGGGTGGCGCCACGGCCCTCTACGCCAAGGGAGATTGGGTGGTCGGGCTCTTCCTGGATTGACCGATACCATCCTGACAGCATGGGAAACGATGGTTGTGGGTCCGGACCGTTGGAACAGACTGCTTGACCAAAGGGTTATATGAATACCGCCAATGGGACGAACCATGAAACGGGTTAGAGACCCCATACACGATTATATCCAGCTCTCGAAGGCAGAGCTGGCGCTGGTCAACACTCCCTTCTTTCAACGATTGAGGGGCGTTCGCCAGTTGGGTCTGGCCCATCTGGTCTACCCGGGGGCCAATCACACCCGCTTCGAACACTCGCTGGGCACCTGCCATCTGGCCCGGGAGCTGGCCCGAGCCAGCCAACTGCCGGAAGAGCAGGTGATCCTGGCCGGTCTGGCCGGCCTTCTTCACGACGTGGGCCATGGCCCCTTCTCTCACATGAGCGAGGTCATCGATGAACTGCCCGATCATGAGGCGATGACCCTCGGGAAGCTGGAACAGGGCCCCCTGGCCGATATCCTGGCCGAACAGGAGGTGGACCACGCCGGCCTGCTCTCGATCCTGAAAGGAGAGCATCCTCTGAGCCCCCTGATCTCCTCCGAACTGGATGCCGACCGGATGGACTACCTTGCGCGAGACGCCTACTACTGCGGTGTGAGCACCGGAGCCGACCTGGGCCGACTGGTAGCCACCCTGAAGCTTGCGGAGGGGCGCCTGCAGGTCTCACAGAACGGTCTGGCGGCGGTGGAAGCCCTGCTGGTGGCCCGCCATATCATGTATCCGGTAGTCTACTTCCATCCCACCGCCCGCGCCGGGGAGCTACTGCTGGGCCGTGCCGTGGCACAGGCGATACAGAAAGGTGCCCTGACACCCGAGAGGTTCTTTGAGCTGGACGAAGGCCAGTTGCTTGCCTGCCTGGAAAACTGCGATGGACGGCCGGCCCGGGCGGTTGCCGACATGCGGACCCGCAATCTGCCCAAAGCCATCCTGGAGCTGAGCCGCAAGAGCATGTCCCGTTCACTTCCGGCAGAGCTGGCCGAACCAGGCGCCCAGGCCGCCATCGAGAGCGAACTGGCCGATGCGGCCGGCCTCGAGTCGCACAATGTCTGGCTGGACGTGCCGCCGCCCCGGGACCCCACCGATACCTTCCGGCTCTGTGTGCTCGAAAGGGGCTCGACGGCCTGTCACTCCCTGGAACAGGCATCGACACTGGCCCAGTCCCTGTTCGCCGCCCAGTTCGACCACTGGCGGCTGAGGATCTATGCCCGGCGG
This sequence comes from uncultured archaeon, assembly GCA_964434315.1. Lineage (GTDB taxonomy): Archaea > Thermoplasmatota > Poseidoniia > MGIII > CAYLMJ01 > CAYLMJ01. Next base: position 803 of record CAYSUX010000169.1, on the reverse strand, counting down.
GACGACCGTGAAGACTGGGAAGCGCTGGCCCGAGCGGCCCACAGGAGGTTGGCGGCATGACCGGGCGGGACGAACAGGAGAAGGACGAGCGGGATTGTCAGGACGAACAGGAGAAGGACGAGCGAGATCATCAGGACGAACAGGAGAAGGACAAGCAGGGCGAGCAGAGCGAGTCCCGGGGTTCGAAGGTCATCCAGGTCCAGAGGCTGGTCAACCAGCACTTCCAGGTCCTGGACGTCCGCTGGGACGGCATCAAGCTCATCTTCTTCGTCCATCTGGACCGTTCGACCGTCGAGGCCTCCTTCGAGCAGGTGCGCCGGGAACTGAGGCCCATGGACCTGATCCCCATGCTGCGGACCCCGGGCAAGGCGACGACGATGCTGGTGGTCACGCCCAAACCGGAGATGGAGTTCAGATCGGTGCAGGTCAACCAGATAATGCTCATCCTGACCCTCTTCACCACCATCTGGGCCGGCTCCATTTTCTGGATGAGCTACTCGAGAACGGAGTTGGGGGACTGGGCCCTGCTGGAGGTCCTCATCCATCCCGAGCTGGTGGCCATGGGCACCCTGACCTTCGCCCTGCCTTTGATGACCATTCTCGGGGTCCACGAGCTGGGCCACTACTTCACCGCCCGCCGCCATGGCCTGGACGCCTCACTGCCGTTCTTCATTCCCATGCCGCCCTTCTTCCTGCTGGGCACAATGGGAGCCTTCATCTCCATCCGGGAGCCCATACCCAACCGCAAGGCCCTGCTGGACATCGGCATATCGGGACCCATCGCCGGCTTCCTGATGGCCCTG
>CAYSUX010000168.1:780-6452 GCA_964434315.1 uncultured archaeon | reverse complement strand
CAGGGCCGCCGAGCCGATGGCAAAGCCCTTGCCGATGGCGGCGGTGGTGTTGCCCACGGCGTCCAGTTTATCGGTCCGTTCCCGGACCTCGGGGGGCAGCTCGGACATCTCGGCGATGCCCCCGGCGTTGTCGGCGATGGGGCCGTAGGCGTCCACGGCCAGTTGGATGCCGATGGTCGCCAGCATGCCCAGAGCAGCCATGGCGATACCGTAGAGGCCGGCCAGATAGAAGGCACCGACGATGGCGACGGCCAGGGTGATTATAGGCAGAGCAGTGGACATCATGCCGATGGATAGACCGGCGATGATGTTGGTGGCCGCGCCGGTCATGGAGGCCTCCGATATCTTTTGCGCCGGAGCCTTCGATTCCGAGGTGAAGTACTCGGCGAAGAAGCCGATGAGCACGCCGGTCAGAAGGCCGATGACCATGGCGCCGAAGATCCGTTCGGCGGTCAGGTCCAGGCCGCCTTTATGATCGGCCATCGCCCAGTCGATGATGAAATAGCTTATGATGACCATGACGAAGGCCGCGCCCAGGGTCCCGATGTTCAGGGCGGCCTGGGGATCGCCTCCCTTCTTCTTCTTTTCGAAATAGGCGCCGGCCTTGGTGACCAGGAAGGTACCGGCCATCGAGACCAGTATGCCCACCGCCGCCAGGGTCAGGGGTAGCTGGACCAGGATCCGATCCGAGGCCACGGCGGCCAGGACCATGGCGCCGATGATGGCCCCTACATAGGATTCGAAGAGGTCGGCGCCCATGCCGGCCACGTCACCCACATTGTCGCCCACATTGTCGGCGATGGTGGCCGGGTTGCGAGGATCGTCCTCAGGGATACCGGCCTCCACCTTGCCCACCAGGTCGGCGCCCACATCGGCGGCCTTGGTGTAGATACCGCCTCCGACACGGGCGAACAACGCGATGGATGACGCGCCCAGTGAGAAACCGGCCAGAACTGTGAGGACATTCTCCAGTTCCTTATTGGCTCCGTTACCGATATGCCAGTCATAGAAACCGAATAACAAACTCAGACCCAGAACACCCAGGCCGGCCACCGACATGCCCATGACGGCGCCACCGGAGAAGGCCACGTCCAGAGCCTCGTTGAGGCCTTTGCGAGCAGAGTTGGTGGTGCGTACGTTGGCGATGGTGGCGACACGCATTCCGATGTTACCGGCCACGGCCGAGCAGATGGCGCCCACCACGAACGAGAAGGCTATGAGGGATTCATCACCCCAGTAGGCTCCCAGCAAACAGAGTGCCACGATGAGCACGAATCCGATGAGAACCCTGTACTGTCGATTGAGGAAGGCCATCGCGCCCTCGTGGATGTGTTTGGATATCTCGACCATCTGCTTGTTGCCCGGGTCCTGGCGTTGGATCCATCTGAACTTGGCGTACGTGAAGACCATGGCCAGCGCGCCGGCGATGATCCAAATGTAAATGGCTATATCGGTGATATCTACCATGGGTTACCACTCCTGGGATAGGGTCGATCTCTCTGGCCGGTGACCGAGCAGAAAGGCCCGGAACGGTTCCGGACAACAGCTATCGCTCTGGACGCTGGCGCAAAAGGATCTAAAGAACCACAATCGTGGATATTATCCTTACCCAGATTGAGAGGTTTATAAAAGTCTGTTCCACCAAAATAATGGTTGGCGCGTTGGCGCGGTGAGGCTTACCAAAAAGGTTAAACCGTAAGGAGGACTCCGACCCCATGGTGGCACCAATGGCAAAACCAAAGCCTGAGACCCCAGAAACGGAAGCGGACGAGCCTTCCCGTGATATGCTAGACCAACTTATGAAGTTACCCGGCGTGGGCTTGGAGACCGCCAAGTCATTATGGTCCAAGGGAATAAGCTCGGCCAAGGACCTCCAGGGCCAGACGGTGGAGAGCCTGGGCAAGGTCAAGGGCTTCACTGAAGAGCAGACCAAGAAACTCCTGGCCTTCGTGCACCTGGACGGAGTCGTGGATGCCGCCTCGGGCACCCTGTCCAAACTGGTGGAAGCCACCCTGAGCACCGCCAAGAACCTCACCGTCACCGCCACGGATGTGGCAGGCAAGGCTGTCGGCACGGCAACCGATGTGGCCGGCAAGGCAGTGGGCAGTGCCACGTCCATGGTGGGATTGAAGGGCGAGGATGACAGTGAAGGAGAAGCTTCATTGCCTGAAAAGCTCTGGAACGAGCTCAAGGGCGTACCTGACATGACCCGGGAGAAGGCCACGGCGCTCTACAGGGCCGGCTTTACCACCAGCAAGCAGATCATGTCGGCCACAGCCGAGCAACTGGCCAAGGTGCAGGGCTTCACCATCGACCTGGCCAACAAGCTCATCACTTTTGTCAAGGATCTGGTGCCCGGTGGCAAGGAAGAGGATGCCACAGAGTAACGGGCTTGCCTGCCAGCCGGCCCGCTCACCCGTCCGCCTACCTGGCCTGCCTGGCCTGGAAGCTAACCTAACCATATGCCTACTTGCCTGTTGACCGATGAGACCCGCCTTGATAGTGCTATTGATAGATTGACAGATGATGTGTGGGGGTAGCCAAGCCTGGAAACGGCGCCGGACTTAAGATCCGGTCCTTAGTGGTCCGTGGGTTCGAATCCCACCCCCCACACCATTTTAACCCTACTGTTTAAATACTCTTTAGCCTTAAACTATCGTATGACCAAATCAGAATCTCCGGAAACTCCCAAGACTCAGACCATTCGCCAAAGAACAGTCCAAATCTACCTACCATCACTAGAGACGTTAGAAGATTGGAAGGGCAAGGCCAAAACTGGGGGTATCTCATTATCCAAGTTCATCATAGAGCATGTGGGTAATTCATTACAGCGTGAATGGGAGAATGGACATGGCTCGAGGAGGGATATGCAAAAGCGCATCACTGACCTCGAAGGAAAACTCAGCGTAGCAGAAGATCACAATCGACGGCTTGAATCATTGGTGGATAAGCTTGACCTAGCAGCTCATCGAGAACGAGCTGAGGAGTTCAAAAAACCCATGCTAAAAGGTGATCGCCGGTATGACCTCGAGATCGTCGATATGTTCAGAGGGCGCGGATTCATCAGTTTCGACGAACTGTTGGGCCTCCTGAAGGTACCCGCACAAGAGCTGGAGACTCTCAAGGGCATCAATAGCCAAATTGAAGCCTTAGAAGGTTATGGCATCCTTGAGAAAGAAGCGACAGGTTGGAGATGGCGAGGATGAGCGTGATCCTGTGTAACAGCACTCAAACCCCAACTATGTTACTACAGGACTTTCAAGCCGATTGTGAATTACAAGGCCTAGCCCCCGAGACCACCCGACGTTACATGTCCAGCTTGGGAATCTTTGAGGACTTCCTCAATGAGCATCAGGTTGATTACAAGGATGTCGATAAGCATGTTCTTCAAGAATTCATAGGCTACCTGAGGAACGAGAGGCAGGTGAAGGCAAAGACCATCGAGAACTACTTCTCGGCCCTTTCAGCACTTTACGGCTACATGTTGTATGAGGATTTGATTAAATTCGATCCTATAACCCAGGTTCGAAAACGCTACCTTAAGCGTTACAAGAACGTGGACCAACCCGCTGAGAAAAAGCTGCTTAGCGTGGAGGAGATGTCCAATCTTGCTCATTCGATAATGGCACCGCGAGATCGGGCTATTCTATTGATCCTAGCAAAGACGGGTATCCGTCGAGGTGAGCTTATCCAGATAGATGTGGAAGATATAGATCGTGTCAAGCAATCCATTCTGCTCAAACCCAAGCGTAAGCGCTCCAACCGTCTGGTATTCTTCGATGAAGAGACCAATCATGTTCTTGGCGTGTGGCTCAAACTCAGACACAAGCTTGGACTTACCACAGATAAAGGTCCGCTTTTCATCAACTCGATGGGTGGTCGGCTCAATCGCAATGGTGTCTACACAGCCATCACAACACGAGCAGAAACACTGGGCTTTCATAACTCCAAGTCTCAACGTTCAGAGGACCATTTCAGCCCACACTGCTGCCGACACTGGTTCACCACCCATCTGCGGCGGGCTGGCATGTCACGCGAGTTCCGAGCCTGGCTTCGCGGCGATATTCTCCGAGATGCACAGGATCGTTATGACCACATCGAACCAGATGAAGTTCGACGAGAATATCTTAGGTGTATTCCCCAGTTTGGGTTGTGATTCCAATAGTTGGGATTTCAATACGGATTGACACTGTGCCGGTCTCTTTAATTTTTCAGGTTTGGAGTTCTCCTTCTTCTTCTGCTCGTTCCAGGCGCCGGACGCCACTGTTCGACAAATTATAAGAGTAGGGTTTCGTGTTCATCCTCGTGACGTAACCCCATTTGTAGAGTTTTAGGAGATCACCGGTCACCCGGTTCGTATCGACTCCGAAATCATTTGCGAGTTTTACTGATGTTGTGCAAGCGTTACTATCGATATACTGCAATACTTCGAGCCAAGTATGAGACATAATCTACATAGATTGTGAATGAGTAATAATTTTATCTGAAATTCCAAGTTTGATTCAATGTTCCCCAGATTGTTGTCGTCAATAAAACCGTTACCTCTGTGCGATGGGGCTATTAACTGCCAGGTGCAAGTTCAATGGTACTTGTAGTTACAGCAAATTTTTGAATTGGAACACTGTATGAAAATGCCATCCCCCCTCCAATGTCATCAGCCACCTACAAGACTGATAAATAAACAAAAAAACTAAGTAATAGAACAACAATGAATATATATGAATGAAGATGGATCCTCCTTATTCAAGAGTCCTGTTCTCAGAGTTAACTCTAAGGCAAAAAAACTTGAACAATGGAGAATAAAATTAATGAAATGGGCAAGAGATGCACAGTTGAGTCATGGTGATACCGGTACCCTGAGTTTTTCGGTAGCCTCAGATGCAACCATACGAAATCCATACGAAACAGGCAATATAACCAAAGGGACATCTGTATATGCTCATATGATATTAGCAAACGAAGAGAAAGCAGATGAAATCGCAGAACATCTAGTAGAACGTCGTCTTGTATATACCGGAGTATCTTCTGTAGAGACTAGAAAGCAGATGGATACATACGATACTAGAAAAGCAGATGATGATTAATATAACTCATCTAGAATGAGATAGGATACATATCCAATTCAAGAAGTCTTGAATCAGTGAAAGGTTGTTTAAATTTCAATGATTTCATCTACTGAATATTCATGTGATGAACTGCATTTTGGACAAGATAAGGTAGATAGAATTGGACGACCTAAGCCGATACTACCACCTCTGGAAAATGATATTTTCCCTCCTGGACCGAAACCGATTTTCCCTCCTTCCATTGAGACATTCCCCTCAAGGTGGATATTTTGAGCTGATGTAGATCCTTTGGGTTTTGACGCGACCAATATATGATGAGAACACGTTTTACACACAACATAGTACATTCTTATCCAACTCCTACTTGGTTGAAATATTCTGCAGGAACGGCCCATCCCGTCCCCACTTGAACTAGACGTAAGACCTTGGCTAATTGCCACATAGATCTGATAGTAAGGTTGACAAATTGAGAAAAGTCAATTTTTCCCAGTCCCACCTCACTTGGGAACTGAGGTATTTCTTCTAATCTTGTTGACAATTTATCGATTTCTTGAAGTAATGGAACATATTTTGCTGTAATAACTCCAATAATTTGGTTAGTTTCTG
>CAYSUX010000168.1:0-770 GCA_964434315.1 uncultured archaeon | reverse complement strand
TTGGTGTTTTTTGTGGTTTTTTTTGGTTAGTTTCTGGACTTATTAATGGCCCCCCACTGTTGCCATTATTTATCATTCCCGAAATTTGAATTAGATTACATCTTGGGATAGGGAGAAGTCCATCACCCAATGCAGACACCATACCAAAAAAAACAGAAGATTGTGAAACTCCAAGAGGCTTACCCGCAAATACAACTTGACTACCTATTTCAGGTAATTCTCTACACAACTGAGGAGGTGCTTCATCATCAGAACTAGCAAGGCTCGCTAAATCGTGGTCTTGGTCAATGGATATTATTGTCGCTTCATAATGTTCAAAATTTGGTTTTTTTACTACTATTTTATTGGCTTGCTCTCTATAGTCATTGACTACAACATGAGCACACGTGATTAGCTCTCCAGAGCTGCCTGCGATAAATGCAGACCCGCCACATGGTGGTCCTGTGGGAAAATGGACTTCCAATGATCGGATTATTCTCATTCCTTCTTGACTAGCACTAATACTCATCTCCCGACCTCCCATAACAATGAATGATTATCCGATATTACCAAGATTTCTCTTTGTAGTATAGAGATAGAGTCTGCCCAATGGCCAAGAGTGCTTTGGCTGCTAACTGAAAGCGAGGTAAGCATTAAGAATCAAAATGTAATAGGATGTAGTAATTTTGTTTTTTGGTTATCTACTTCCCATATTTCTAGGGGCTAGGGGGCTGTCACATATTGTTTCCCAGGGGGACAATCTGACTTTCGGGACGTTACAAATAGGCTCC
>CAYSUX010000167.1:4680-6540 GCA_964434315.1 uncultured archaeon | reverse complement strand
GGTCAGGCTGGCCAGGATAAGGAAGATGAAGATGGCTACGGAGGCCACCGCCCGCAGACCACCGGTGTTCCGGGAGAGGATGGAGGCGCTCCTGACAAAGCCATCCTGCAGGCTGTGGTACTCAAAGGGCCCCAGACCGGCCAGGCCCACAACCAGCAGGGGTGCCAGGACGATGAGGACCAGCACGACCCCCAACATCTGCCCCACCGCCACCAGCAGACCGAAGTAGGCCAGGACGATGACGATGAGAAGATAACCCACGGTCTTGGATGGCCGATTAGAGGCTATCTTGTCGCCAAAGTTGTTGACCCCGTCGTTATTGCAGAGCATCAGGGAGGTGGCAAGGTCGATGAAGGTGGCGAAAAACCCGAAGATGGTCAGGAGGGTCAGGAAGCCCAGGGTGGAGCCCACCCATACGGCATAGGTCATATCGTTGACAAAGGCGAAGATGAAAATGGCCACGCAGAGGAGGATGGGCTGAAAGACGGGGATAACCCCGGGACCCAGCTTCAGGCAGGGGACGTTCTGGACCCGAATGACGCCGAGGAGCGGGAACCTGCGCTTGCGTTCATTCTTGAAGAAGTCAAGGTCGCGTATGGGAATGATCCCGATCCCGGTCAGGACCATCAACAGCAGCCAGAGTAACCACATGTTCATTCAAGAGCCTCCATCTTGGGTTTGGATTCTTGAGGGCTCGACATTGATAAGGGTTATCCCTCGACTCGACCGACCCTCGACCCACCGGTCAGGTAAGTGTCGGGGGCATTGAAAAAGGGGGGCGCTGGGACCCAGGTTCCGACCCCAAAAAAAGGAGGACGTTCGGGGTAAAGCTCGGGTGTAACGATGCGTTGTAGGTGTAGAAGCTCTACGTAGGAACAGTGAGCCCCAGCTTATTCGAGATTTCCTTGTATCGTGATCTGACAGTGACCTCGGTCAGGCCTGCGGCCTTGGCCACTTCCTTTTGCTTGCGGCGCTCGCACATGAGCACCGAGCAGATGTAGACCGCCGCCGCGGCCCTGGAGATGGGCGTGGCATTGGTCAGTTCCACGTTCTCGGTGTCGTGGAGCAGGGTCAGGGAGCGGCGTTCCACCTCGGGGCTCAGTTTGAGCTTGGAGATGAGGCGAGGCACGAAATCCCTGGGTTCGGGCAGGCGGGGCTGGATACCCAGCTCCTTGATCAGCGCCCGGTAGGCCCGTCCGATCTCCTTGCGGGAGATGCGGGAGTGGCGGGCTACCTCCTCCAGTGTACGGGGTACGCCGCCCTCACGGCAGGAAGCGTAGATGACCGCCGCGGACACGGCCTCGATCGAGCGGCCCATTATCAGGCCCTGGTGGACAGCCTGCCGGTAGGTGAAGGCCGCCCGCTCCTTCAGGTGGCGGGGCAGGTGGAGTCGCGCCGAGAGCTTCTCCATCTCACGCAAGGCCTCCGAGAGGTTGCGCTCCCCGGTCTTGGAGGTGGTGGCCCGGCGTTGCCATTTGCGCAGACGGTAGAGTTGGGCCTGGTTGCTGTTGGGCAGCCTACGACCGTAGTAGTCGGTGTTGGTGGGAGATATTCGGGTAGAGAGTCCCTTGTCAGGAAGGGTGTAGGTCGTCGGCGCCCCGGCACGGGCCAGGGAAGCCTCCTGCTGCATATCAAAAGCTCTCCATTCGGGTCCTTGGTCTATCATGGCCTCTTCCAGTACCAGGCCACAGGCCAGGCACACGATCTCCGCGCGATTGTAATCCCGGCGGACATGTTGGGAGCCGCATTCGGTGCAGGTGGTATCCTCTTCCTGCACTGGTGATTCAAGGACCATGGCGGATTGCATACATGATTTCACACGACTGTCTATATTAAGTAGATTGGAACACCTTTTTACAA
>CAYSUX010000167.1:0-4580 GCA_964434315.1 uncultured archaeon | reverse complement strand
CTCTACACCACAACACCTTTTTACAACTCTACACCACAACACCTTTTTACAACTCTACACCACAACACCTTTTTACAACTCCAAAGGGCGGGGCGGGTCTTTCCAGCGTTGCGGTCACGATCTCACAAGAAAGACCAGGGGCCGGGATGACATATGGACAAACGGACGCGCTTTTGGGTGAACTGAAGGGCGAGGGGCAGTCAGAGGCGGGCAGGATAGAGCAGGGTAGAACAGATCAGGACAGGACAGGAAAAAACATGGCAGGACAGGGCAGAATGTGGGGTGCGGGGTGCGAAGGAACTTAAATACAATGAAAGACTCGAATGATTAGATGAGCTACCAAGGAGTGTGTTTTCTACGGGCGTGTCCCGAATGTCGCGGCAGTGGCATGACGAGGAGCCCCCAGGGTCCCAACCTGGATGGCTTCCCGCCAAACCAACCGCTGCGTTGTGGTCACTGCGGTGGCGGCGGACGAATCGAGGGTTCCTTCGATCCCGTCACCCAGAGGCTTCGTTTTCGCCGGTTGGATACCGGTCAGATCCTACGGGTACCAATACCGGCTGAAAGTCCCCTGATCCCGATAATGGGAAGGAGCTGACCACAGTCAAGATCAGTCAGTCAGAGACTTCCCGGACCTTGCGCTGCCGGTCGGTCGGTCGCCGTTGACGACCCTGAAAATGGGACAGGGCTGACGGTGGACGGCTATATCGCGGGGTATTCTTCGGGAAGCATCACTTCGACGGCGAAGAGCGGGTCCTCGTCGGTGGAGTCGTGGTAGGCTACAACGGCACCGCCATCGGGCAGGATGGCCAGACTGGCGAAGTCGAAACGTATGTCATTCCCGGCACCCGAGGTGGAATCCTTGTCCCCAAGACCCAGGAAGACCACGTTGTATGGGGCCGGCCATTCCTCGTAATCGCGCACCTGGAACAGCAGGTCACGGTCACAGGGTGAGCTGCCTGCCGGGCATAGGTCGTCCTGCTCCTGCACCCGCATGAAGACATTGGCCAACTTGAGTGAGCCATCCACCTGGAACTCCCACTCGTCGATACGTTGGGCCGTGGGCCAGGTGTAGTTCATCACAAGGGTCCAGTTATTGCCACCGTCGGTGCTGGTGCGATGCCAGAGGCCGTTGGAATCGCTCTCACGATCCAGGCTGTGCAGGGTGCCCGAGGAGTCGAGCCAAAGGTATTCCGAGGGTATCTCGGTACCGTTGGTGACGGTGTGCTTGTGCCATCTGAGCTCGGTATCCAGCCAGGCATTGCTTCCATCATTGAAATATCTTGGAAATAAGACCCCGGCGGGTCCGCCATTCTCCTCACCGGGCAGGGGGATGGCTCGCATCTCGCGATGGGGCATGGCATAGTCCCATTCCACACCCAGGTCTGTAAAGTTCAGATCGAAGGTCACAGGATTGGGATTGCCGTTGCGACCGGGGAAATCCAGTCGGTCGTAGTTGATCCCGTCAACACTGATGGTACCGCCCTCATTGATGGATTGGTGCCAGTAATTGGAAATGACTATCGAGGCCCAGGGCCAGTTGCCGGATAGCCCGTTGGCATCCCGGGTGATGGGACCCTTGACCTCCACCTGCCAGGAGCGGTCGTAGAATGGCTCGTGGACATTGTTCTGGCACCAGGACCACTCATCGGAGGCCGCATCGTATAGGTAAGCGTAGAACCTATCGACCTTTCCATCGTAGTTCGGGTAAGGATACCAGCTCATGGCGATGAGGTCGCCGTTGGTCGCCTGCACGACCGAGCCCTCCCCCAGTCCCTCGCCGCCGGGGATGTTGTGGATGGGAGAACGACAGCTTGTATCCTGGTCGGTGATGGTCGGCACATAGGTCTGCCATGTGTGCCCTCGATCCTCTGACCATACGGGGTATTCGCCACCCAGGTTGACGATCCAGCCTTCCTTGGTGGTGGCCAGGTAGTGTTCGCAACAGTTGCCGCCCTCATCGCGGTCGAAGATGGTCCAGTTGCGATAGTTCAGAACCGTGAATTCGATGGAACCGTTGTCGGTCCAGAAATCTGTGTCGAAATCGGTGAAATTGCGGATATCGTCGTAATAGGTCTGATAATCATCGACTACCGGGCCGTAGACGATGGGCTCTCTTTGCGGAACCGAGGTGGTCTCGTCGGAGTCGTCCGAGTCCATGTTGAGGGCCCAGATGGCGCCGATCATGATAGCCACGATCAGGACCGCGATGATGGTATTGGAATTGTCCATGGTCACTCTGCCCAGGCACGCCATGATATTTAGTTTTGGCCTATCCGAGTCGGTTAGCCTCGATTAGCCTCGGTCCCCGGTTTTTGCCTTACCTACGTTTGGCCCCGGCCCCTGCCCTATATTCTAGCCCCTGGCCCTGGCCGTGGACCATGACAAACCGGTGGGCTTCGGTTTCTACCCGACCTATGTTCGGCCCTGGCCCTGCCCTAGGTTTTAGCCTCGGCCCCTGGTTTTGACCCCTGCCGATGGTCTTTTGTCTTTTGCCTTTTGTTTGCCAATAGCCTGTTGCCCATTTGTCCTGTTCCTAATTATTCAGGAGCTTTATTTCGGATGGCTGGCGCTTGCCGTGGAATTGGTTAAAAAAAATGGGAGCAGGTTGTAATTGTTTATCCCACCTTGACAATTTGAACATATACATTTGTTCTTGTTGTATTTACTGTAATCATATATAACTAAAGCCAGGCACCGGTTTTTTTCCATCGCATGTTCGGTTCGTATGCCGCCAGAGCCTCCTCCGCCAGGTTCCAGGCCGAGGTGGTTCAATGATGGTCCGCTTCAAGATCCTGCGCTTCAATCCCGAGAAGGACAGGAAGCCGAAATACCAGCGGTTCGATCTCGAGGTGCCCAGAGGTATGACCCTGCTCAAGGCTTTACGGGCCATCAAGGCGGATATGGACGGCTCACTCACCTTTCGCTGGTCATGCGCTTCCAGCATCTGCGGCTCCTGCGCGATAACCGTCAACGGCAAGAACGTGCTGGCCTGCAAGACCCAGGTCGATTCGGTGATGAAGAAGACCATCGTCATCGAACCGTTGGCCGGATTCCCCATCATCAAGGACCTGGTCGTGGACTGGGAGCCCCTATTCCGGTCCGTCGAGGCCATACAGCCTTACCTGATCAACGACGAAGAACCTCCGGAAAAGGAGAGGCTACAGGACCAGGCGACCCGTCACACCTACGATGATGTGGCCCAGTGTATCCTGTGCGGCTCCTGTACCAGCTCCTGTCCCGTGGGGTGGACCGACCGGCGCTACCTGGGTCCCGCGGCGCTGGCCAAGGCCTGGCGTTTTGTCACCGATGACCGGGACCGGGCCACCGCCCAACGACTGGACATGGTCAACAACGAGTTCGGGGTCTGGCGCTGTCGCACCATCTTTCGCTGTGTGGACGCCTGTCCCAAGTACATCGATACCACCGGCGCCATCGAGCGACTGCGAAAAGCCATCGTACGTTACGAACTGAAAGGGGAGGTGTAGTAATGGGTGACGATATCCGAACCGGCGAGACATTCCCGACCTACGAGCAGTCAGGCTTTCGATACTATATGGGACAGACCTGGCGACTGGCCAGGGAGCGCTTCTTTGCCGAGCCCGGGACCGTGGTCCACTACGCCCATCGCCTGACCGGCCTTATCATCACCTTCTACCTGGTGCTGCACATCACCGTGGTCTCCCAGGCGGCCTTCAACGGGACCGGATTCGACGAGATGATGCATGATATGCACGCGAACGTTGCCTTCCTGCTGATGGACTGGTTGCTCTTCGGAGCCGTGGCCTTCCACGGGCTCAACGGTATCCGGATAATCCTCTTCGATTTCGATGTCATGACGGCCAAACAGGACCAACTGGCCTGGGTGGTCATCATCGGGACCATAATGCTCATGGTCATCGCTCTGGCCATCCTCATCAACGCGGGGGTGTTATGGTGAAGCTGGGACCGGAGGTCACCCGACGGTCGGGTCCGGCGTTCTGGGCCTGGTTCCTGCAACGTATCACCGCCATCCTGCTTTTGCCATTGCTCTTCCTGCACATGATCGTCAACCATTACATGGACCCGAACACGGCCATCCAGGTCAAGGATGTGGAGGCCAACGTCCGGATGGTCAGCTTCTTTGTCGTGGACCATATCCTGTTGCTCTTTGGCCTCTTCCACGGGCTCAACGGGGCACGAAACGTGGCCTACGATTACCTGAACGAGGACCGGCACCGCAAGCTGGTCAACATCGCGCTGGTCATCGTAGGGGTCGTCACCTACGTCTACGGATCGCTGGTGCTTCTCATCGTGGCGGGGGTGATCTGATGGAGGAGTACGATGTGGTCATCGTGGGCGCCGGTCTGGCCGGTCTGCGGGAGGCCATCGCCTGCAATGATCAATAGGTAGCGTTCATAACAAAGGTCTTCCCTACCATCTCTCACTCGGGCGCGGCTCAAGGTGGCATCGCCGCCAGCCTGGGTAACGCCACCGATGATGGCTGGAAGGCCCATATGTTCGATACCGTGAAGGGCTCGGACTACCTGGGCGACCAGGACGCCATCGAGTTCATGTGCCGCGAAGCACCGAAGGCCGTC
>CAYSUX010000166.1:0-6587 GCA_964434315.1 uncultured archaeon | reverse complement strand
CCATCTCTGGTATGGTATTTCAAGAACCGACCGGGAGAATGATATGGGACAGAGGATGGTGAGGCTGGTCGGGTCGGGAGGCTGAATGGGTAGGTATCCCCTATATCCAAATTCAGGAAAAAAGCAGGCAAACCGATAGTGTTTTAGCCACCATGCCTATGCCATCGATAGCTTGCTTGTATGATAGCACACACATCATAAAAACCAGAACTGCAAGCCCGGAGGTATGCCAACCTGGGGGTATGGGACGCGCAGACCGGTATTGGATACCGGTATTGGAAAGACTTTGGGAACTGGTAATCATTGTCCTGATCGAAATCAGATATTGGGAAAAAAGGTATATAATAGTTGTTTTGTTAACAGATTACTTAATATATGAGGACTTTTCACTCGTGTGGGCTATGGCTCCTGAAACAAAACGAATGAATATATCACCATTCTGGAACCGGGATATCCATCAGATGGAACTCCCTTCTGGAAACTCGGGAAGTCTGGTTCACATCAAGAGGTGAGAAAACATGGTAAGTAAGAAGACCGGAGGAATAGTATTGATCGTCATCGGGGTCTTGCTATTGGTCGGCGCGATATTCATGCATACTCGAGTGACCGGTAACCAAGAGACCTATGATGATAACGAGAGGCTCCTTGGGGATATCTACACCGAGGGTAAGGATGGGATGCCCAGGACACCATTGACAATCAAAAGAAGTTTCGCATGATCTGCGGTGTGGTCGGTATCATCCCCTTGATCTTGGGCGCGGCGTTGTTCGTAAAAAGCTAGGTTGTGGGGGTTCCCTGCAAGGGAACCTGGATCTGATCGAACCATTTGATCGGACCATCGATATTCGGGTCGAGTCGAACACCCGAATATCATTCTTATTTTCAAATACTCCCCGTCGCAACGGCGATGCCCAGCACGGCGGCGATGGCAGCGCCGACGGCGATGGCCACCTTGCCCCAACTGATGGGCCAGGAACCCTGGACCTCGCCGGTCTGACCGTTGATCAGGAAATGGTACTGCTTGGCGCCATAGAGGTAGTTGGCCATGTAGATGGGCAGCAGGATATGCTTCCAGGTTGGCCGCTCCAGGCGGGTGCGCACCCTCATGCCCTTCTGTGTGTCGCCGCCCAGGGCCCGGCGGCAGGCCTGGTGCTCGGCGTTCTTCATGGTGTTACGGGCCTGACCCCACATGTTCTTGGGATCGTTGGTGTACTCCTCGGCCGAGAAGCCCGCCAGGTATTCACCGGCAAAGGGCTCCAGCTTGGTGGTGTGGAAGGGCTCGATCTTGCGCACTGTCCTCTCGGGGAGTCCGGAGGAGGCATAGACCAGCACATCGTCGTAGAAATGGGAGTGGTGACCCCGCCTGTAGGTCCACCTGATCCTGCGCTCCCGGCGTCGGTTCTGGCCCGAGCCCACGGTGACGTAGTAGTAGTCGCCGCGATAACCGGACCAGTCCGATTCGGCCTGGGCGTCGAAGGTGAAGAAGGGGGTGTAGATACCCTGCATCTTGGTCACGGCCGCCTGACCTGACAGGGCCTTGGGGGCGAAGAGCTTCCGCCACCAGGAACTGAGCCATTTGCGGTACCTGGATCTGGCCGCCTCCTGGTCGAAGGCAAAGGGCACCAGACCACTGGGACGGATCAGGTCGGGGTTGCTGGGCTGCTCCATTATGGCGTCGGAATCACAGTAGACGCAACTGGTGGCGATGGTCTTGACCTCCACGGCCTGGACCGCCCCGCAGGCCTTGCACCTGAAGGTCCGTTGCTCCGCATCCATGCCTTTCAGGTCGTTGGCCGGGGCCGGAGGCAGGCCCTCCAGCTCATGTTCCTCATGGACCTCCCCGGGGTCGAAATCGATGTCTATCGCGTTCTCGGTCCCGCAGTAGGGACACTCCATGGTGGTGGTACCCGGATCATACTCCAGGGCCGCTCCGCAACTCTTGCAGGGAAAGGCCCCGGTCTGCTCCAGCTTGCCATCACCACTCCCATCACCATCACTCTCATCCCCGGCCGGGATACCTTCCTCCTCGCTCATCGGATCACCCGGCCTTGGTCCCGCACTCCGGGCAGAACTTGGCTCCCGCCGATAGCTGGTGGCCGCAGTTGGAGCATTTGGGCGGGGCCATGGAATGACCGCAACCCGAGCAGAACCTGGCTCCCGCCTTCACCGGTGAGGAGCATTTGGAGCAGGTCGCCGTGGCTGCCGGGGCCTGGACCTGGGAAGCGCCGCACTGGGGGCAGAACCTGGCTCCCGCCTGCAGGCTGGCGTTGCATTTGATACAGGGCTTGCCGCCGATGGGTCGGGGCCTCTGGACCTGTTGGGCCGGTTGGTTCATCGCGCCCATCATCTGGGCTCCCATGCCGATGCCGGCACCGATGCCCACCCCGGCTCCGGCAGTGCCGCCAGGCTGGACCGCGGCGTCTCGCATGGCCGCGCCCGACTGGTACTGCATATAGCTGGTGCCTGTGATGGCCATCGACGAACGGGCGTCCACGGCCTTCTGGACCGCCTCGGGCATCGAGATGTGCAGGCCGACGATCTTGTTGATCTCGATACCGTAAGGAGCGAAATGGTCCTTGGATTTGGCCAGGATCACCTGCTCGATCTCCTCCAGGTTGGCGGCCAGATCCAGGACGGCCAGACCACGCTTCTTCATCTCGCCCAGGGCGTCGTAGGTGACCACCAGGACCTGCTCCTTGAGCCGCTCCTCGACCCGCTGCTTGGTGGAGACCCCCAGGGTGCCCACGAACTTGTTGATGAAGTTCTCGGGAATGGAAATGCGATATCGGAACTTGCCGAAGACCCGCAGGCTCACAACATGGAACTCGGGGTCGCGGAACTGGTAGGGTTGACGGGAGCCGAACTTGCCGTCGAAGGGCCTCTTCTGCAGATAGTAGATCTCGGCCCTCTGCTCCACCCCCGAAAGCATTTTGACCAGCCTGCCCACGATGGGGGCGTTGATGGAGGTCAGGGCGTAGCGGTCGGGACGGTCGAAGTAGGTCAGGGCCTTACCGTCGCGGTAGAAGACGGCTATCTCGTCCTCTCTGACCACCACGTTGTCGTTGAGCCTGATATTGCGGGGATGCTTCCACATCAGGTTACCTCGCTTGGTGGCCGGCTCCCAGTCGAAGGTCTTGGACCCGAACAGGCTCATCAGACCACCTCGGTGCCTGTGATGGTCTTGATCCGCCGCTCGAACGTATCCGAGAACCGGCGAACCTGTGAAAGTAGCCCCCGTCGGTGTTCAGCCACCTTGGCTGAATCCTCCAGCTCGGCGGCGCCTCGCATATCGGCGGCCTCCCGGCCCATCCGGCTGATGGCTCCCAGCAGGCTGGCGTCATAATCGTAAAGGGCGTTCAGCTCGGCCTCCTTGATCTCGATATCGGCGGCCCAGCCCGAGTAACCATGCTCGGCATGGCGGACCTGGCCTTCCAGGGTCGAAAGCTGGTTGATGAGCTTGCCGACCTTGTCGATCTGGTCGATCATGTAGTTCTCGGCCACCGCCTCGCGGGCATCCTCCACCTGACGCTTGACCCGGTCCAGGCCGTCGGCCATCTGGATGCGCAACATGGCGTCGGCGTCGCGCAGGTCCTCCCGCTTGCGGTAGCCCCTGAAGCCCGGAACCAGGTTCTGGATCTTCTTGAGCAGCCCGCGGTCCTCATTGACACGCTCTCGTAGATCGGTCATGGTAACATGAGGTCAACAGGGATGAGGGGATAAGTTTTTTGAAGGGCTGGCCGGGCTTTCAGGGACTCAACCGGAAAGTCATGGTAACCCCTCGGTCCTTTTTACCGACGACTCAATCTTGAGGTAGCCAGATATCCGGGAAAACGGGGGTCGAGACATAGGGTATCTTTTTGATATCGAATATGGGGATCCTCTCATCCTTGCCACATTCCGGGCAGACCAGGAAAGGCGCCTCCTCGCGGGCCTCCATTTCCAGGATCCCGGTTTCACACCCGTTACAGCCCAGAAGCTTCCGGACGGCGTCCTGATGTGTCTTTTCGAAGTCGGCGATCATGGTCAACCCCTTGGAGGTGATCTTATACGCGGAGATGAAGATATGGTGGGAAGTGGCAAGTTTTAGACGATCCACAAGGCCCTGTTCGCGCAGGTCGATAACATCATCGATCCCTCCCCGACTGATATTGGCGTAACGCATATTACCCATATATTCGACCAGCATGGGGGCAAAATCGTATTCCAGGAAAAGTTTCATCCGGATTCCCCGGTTGACCAGGGCCATCAGGGGGATGCGTTTGATCCAGGTCTCTTCCTCCTCCCGGGTATCGGCCGGTTTTGAGAATTTCGATATCAATAGCAGTAACCGTTTCTGTTCGTCGGTCAATTGGTTCCCGGCCATGTTCAATCACCTCCTCGGGTCGTCAAACCCATTCTATGCTTCACATGCCTGACCTGATCGGGACTCAACAGTTCATTCTTCCGGAGATCCTCCAACAGGAAGTCGGCCGTGAATTTAGCATCGCCCTTCTTGTCTTCGGTATTGGCCTGCATATAGTTGATATGACCCTTTCGCAGATCGTAATCCATGGTCAGGGTATAGAATATCTTGTTCTCGCCTTTGGCCTGTTTGTGATACCAGGAAACGCGATGGCCGGTGGGCTCCACACTGTGGAACATGATCATCTTGGTATCGATATATCTTTGAACCTTTTCGGAAGTGGCCCGGACATCGATGGGGATGCGCAGGTTCAGGGTATAGTCCTTGGCCAGTTTCTCCTGCTTCATCTTATCCTTGGAGGCATTGATAAGATAGAAGAAGAAGACTGTAAAGATGGCCCAGAAGACCACCCCCGATATGACCTGGGGGAAGCCGCCCCAGAAGTTGGGACTACCAAAGAACTTCCAGCCCATATGATGGGTCTCATTGTAATCGTCCACAGCCTTCATGGCCAGGTCGGATAGTTTCAGGCCCAGGGCTCCCGAGGAGATGACCGACAGTATCTTCAAAGCCGCTCCGCTGTAACGGGAGGCCTTGACATTGGCGGCCATGGCCAGTTGCGCGTCAGAACCCTGCTGGACGTTGCTGGCCATGAGCTTGGACAGCTCTCGCATTCGTTTTTCGGCCAGGGTGTTCAACATATCCCGGAGTCCCTTGACCTCGTCGGCAAGGCCCGAGGACACCATCTCCATATCCTTTATCTTATCGATGGTTACCCTCACCTCACGCTCGATCTCAAGTTTTTCGGCCAGGGCCTGGTTGGCTTCGTCCAGATCCCCGGAATGGGTCTGCCACAGGGCCTGCCTTTCGGTGATGCCGCTGGCCAGGGAGGATATTATCTCTTCTATCAGGACGATGTCCGCTCCCACCTCCGATAGCTCCTGTTCCAACTGGTCGATGACCCGTTCCTGTTGCAGGTTCAGGATATTTTTACGCAGGTCCTTCATGTGATCCCACATCTTTCGCAAGCGGGCGAAGAAGGTGGTCTGAAAGAGCTGTAATCCACGAAGGGAGCCATAGAAGGAAAGCACAGGTTGGAAGTGCTCGGGTCTCCTGGTGATGAATATCATTCCACTGGTTCCCAATATGACCTTCTCTTCGGGAGTAAGGTCACAGAACCTGTAGGCGATATCGACTATCTGGTTTATCTCATTCTCCAATGTTTCCCCATCATGATATTCCTCGGCCTTGGCCTTGGCGGGGGACAATTCAGAGGTTGTAGCGATGGTGAATTTGGGGCGGTAGGGCGTATTGCCATAGACCAGGGCCAATAACCGCCGTTGGAACTGGGACAACAAAGCTTCCATCATCAGCGAGGTGTCTTCCACCAGGTCGGCGATGACGTTGGTTGTGTCATCCAGCGAAAATTCGGTATCCTTTCCGCGGACATTCTCCAGTTTTATCGCGTAGTTGATGAAGCCGGACTTGTCCACATAGGTTCCGATGCCTTCGATCTGTTCCACCAACTCAGGGTATTCGATGGTAGCCTTGAACTTGATCCAGTTGTATCGGTCGAAATCCTCCAGCAAGACCCTGGTGAACATGGGTTTGATGGGGAAGGAGGAGGTGGTTGGTATCCCATCCACTTTCCCGGTCACAAGGGAGCTCTTGATCCCCTTCAGGCTGTCAATGGACTCATTGAAGAAGGAGATGGCGTTCATGCCGAACTTGCACCACTCCGAGATGCTGAGCTGTACATCCTTGAAGAACAGGTTATTCTTGTGATGGTATTCTACCGTGCCGGTTCCGGGATTCATAAATCCGGAATGACCCACCCCTATAAAGTTACCACCAGTTTGTGGTCTATATTTCCCACCCGCCTGACCAGCCTGACCAGCCTGACCAGCCTGACCAGGATCCATATCGGCCCGGTCAATGGATAACTCCATTTTCGCCCAAAGAGGATCAAGAGAGCTTCGTGTTCGATCCCTGCTATCCCATTCATTCATCCATCCATCCATCCATCCATCCATCCATCCATCCATTCCCCAAAATCCCATTTATACTCTTCTCTGATGCCGGTGTCAATTCATGCCGGCAGTCAACCCCAAGGCCATCGTTCTGTTAACCGTCTTCATCGACCTGATGGGCTTCTCCATCATCATCCCCCTGGTCAACTACCTGG
>CAYSUX010000165.1:0-6607 GCA_964434315.1 uncultured archaeon | reverse complement strand
CGCCGTCGTTCAGGGCGCCCTCGACCAGGGTCTCCAGCCAGGGGCCGGACATCCATCGCTCCATGTCGTCGTCCATCAAGAACACCTTTGCTTCCTTCACGGGAAGTCTCGCAGGTGAGTAATGGCCGGTGGCCATGGTGGACACCGGTTGGGGGAATTTGTCCGCCAGTTCCGGCGGTGGGGCCGGGTTGGCGTCGTATTGGGTTAGCTCGGAATGATACCATTCCGGCATATCTATCGTTTCATCCGTCTGCCAGGTCTCAGAGCTGGCGTTGAGCACGCCAAACGAGCTGAAGACCATGGCAGCCAGAACCAGCACCGCCAGTAGCCGTCTTGAGATGGGTACCGCGGTGTGAAGCTTTGCTGCCTGCATAGTTGTTACACCTTGAATTTAGTCATTGTTAATCGTTCTATATCGAACAATTAATATTTCCGGCAGCTTATGATTTATTATAAGTATTAGGGGTTGTGGCGAACATCGTATTTAAATTATTTGGTGAGAAGGTTTGACAATGACCTTCAAATAACGACCTGCTCCGTTGGGCCTCAAACTCAAGGAACATAATACATCGGCGACCTCTCAGAGCGGCCCGATCCAGAACGCCCACATCTCCCGGGTCGTGGAAAAGCCATGGACCTGATGACATCTCACCTTCGGCCTGGGATGGCCCAGGTCGAACACGAGGTTCTCTATCCGGCGGGTGAGAGCCTCCAGTTCCCCGGCATCGGTCAGGGTGTAGAGATGCAGGGTGGCTCCCGGCCTGGCGACCTTTACGGCCAGTTCAATAAATTTTGTTGCCTCTGTGGGGTGGTTGAGGACGACCCGGTCGGCCCAGTCCCGCTCGACCAGGGTGTCGTTCACATCCCCCTGGCGGGGCTCCACGATCCCCTCCACCCGGTTCAAGCGACAGTTCGTTTGCAGCCAGTGGATGGCGCCGGGGTTGATATCACAGGCCACGACCCGATGAGCTCCTCCCCGACGGGCCAGGGCGATGGCAAAGGGACCCACTCCGGCGAACATGTCCACCACCTGTTCGTGGGGCCTGGTCGCGGTGGCGATCCGGTTCCGTTCGGTGGCCAGCCTGGGGGAGAAGTAGACCTCACCCAGGTCCATCCGGTATCGAAGGCCATACTCCCTGTGTTCGGTGACCAGGGAGGTATCGCCGCCGATGACCCGCAGTCGCCTGATTCGATATGGTCCGCTAACCCCGCGGTCCAGTGCCACGGTACGCACCTTGTGGGCCTTCATCAGGCCCTCGGCCAGTATCGCCTCGTATGGGGCCAGCTCCTCCGGCAACCGCAACACGAGCAACTCTCCGATCCTATCGTGGGCTCGCACCATATGATGTCGCAGCTCCCGGGGCAGGAGCTTCCTGACAGCTTCGATATCGAAATTTGTGTCAGGTTCCACTTCCCGCAGGGATATCCCGAGACCTTCTTTTACAATTTTCTTTAAATAGTCACCGTTGTGAACCGGAAAATGTACCAGATCCCTTTCACCCTGGGCCCTGATCCCCCGAACCAGGGTATGGTGAGCAATGAGTCGGCGACGCCAGGTCTCGGCCTCTGCCTTGGGCACACCGACGAAGAGCTGGTTGTTCATTCGGCGTTTTCGATATGGTTTCGATAGGCCGCGGCATCCATCAGTTGAGCCAGTTCACCATCCAGGTCGGTTGGCTCAAGGTGGAATATCCAGCCCATCTCGTAAGGGGATTCGTTGATCAGCTCCGGAGTCTCCTCCAGGGCCTCGTTGACCTTGGTCACCTTGCCACTGATCGGCGCCAGGACGTCGGAAGCCGCCTTCACCGACTCCACGATGGCCATGGCGTTACCCTTGTCATATTCGCCGCCCATATCCGGCAGTTCGACATAGACGATATCCGAAAGGGAGTGTTGGGCATGGTCGGTGATACCAACGATTATCTCGTTGGGTCCCGCGACCTTCACCCAGTCGTGGTCGGTGTTGTAATACAGGTCATCTGGAACCTCGGACATTGTGCCACCTTACAGGAAGGGCAGTTTAACCGTGGAACCGTTAAGAGACTTTCCCCGAACATTGATCGCCATGGGCGTCCCCGGTTTCCGGATGGGGAGAGGCAGATAGGCCAGGCCGATGGCCTCCTTCAGGATCACCGAAAGGCCTCCCGAGGTGAGTCGGCCCACCACCTTGCCATCGTGTAGCACCTCGTTGCCGGGTCTGACCACACCCCTGTCGCTCAACCGGATGCCGGTAAGGCGGTCGAAACCCGCCTCCTTCTGGGCCATCAGGGTCTCCTTGCCGATGAAATCATGGTCCCAATCCACAAGCCAGCCGCATCCCGTCTCCAATGGGGTCCGGTCGTCATGGAAATCCTGTCCCGAGAGCAGATAGCCCTTTTCCAGACGCAGGGTATCGCGACAACCCAGTCCGCAGGGTACCAATCCGAGGGGCTGGCCGGCTGCCATCATGGCTTCCCAGGCTTCCCCGGCATGGTCGACCGGGCATATCAGTTCCACACCCCATTCACCGGTGTAACCGGTCCGGGGAAGGATCAGACCTCCGAACAGATCGGGATAGGAATGTATCGAGAAAGGGGCGAAGCCGCCGGCTTTTGGGTCTACGACCTGGCCTAATATCCCGGGAGCCTCGGGCCCCTGGACCGCCAGGCAGGCCCACAGGTCGCTCTCGTCGACGAGGGTCATTCCCTCGACCGGGGCGTGATCCATGAGCCACTCCAGGACCCTGTCGGTCGTGGCCGCGTTGGGTATCATCAGGAAATCCTCTTGAGCCAGGCGGTAGACGATGATGTCATCGATGATGCGGGCCTTCTCGTCGCACAGATGGGTGTAACGGGCCTGGCCCGGTTTCAAACGATCAACGGCCGAGACCACCATACGGGACAGGAAGACATCGGCTTTGGGGCCTGTGAATCGCAGTTGGCCCATGTGACTG
Organism: uncultured archaeon; assembly: GCA_964434315.1. Classification (GTDB taxonomy): domain Archaea; phylum Thermoplasmatota; class Poseidoniia; order MGIII; family CAYLMJ01; genus CAYLMJ01. The sequence goes on along the minus strand of CAYSUX010000165.1, from coordinate 3,675 downwards.
ACATCGAATATCCCCGCTGCCTTGCGAACGGCCTTGTGTTCGGCCACGATGCCTGCGTACTGGATCGGCATCTGCCAGCCCGCGAAGTCCACCATGCGAGCGCCGGCCGACACATGGACCTGGTAGAGGGCGGTTCGTTTGGATCGAGCCAAGGAACTCATATATCGGGAGCACGCCCAAATTATAAATAGGCCCACCCCGGTGTCTCGATACCTATGCCTGAATCCAACGATGACAAGCCGAGTCCTGACGCCAAAAAAGACCAGGTGAGAGGATCCAAGCCCAACGCGACCCAGGAGCATGAGACCATACCCGCCGGCATGATGCCAGCGGCGCCCCGGCGCGGCCCACCGGGCAGGAGCCAGACCTCTACAGGATATGTCCGGGTCAGACTGCCCAACAAATTCAAAGGAGAGATATTCGCCGTCGCCGATCAGATCATGGGCGGTTCGAGGTTGCGCATCGTCTGCGAGGATGGCATTTCCCGGTTGGCCCGTATCCCCGGCAAACTGCGACGTCGTATGTGGATCAGGGAAGGTGACCTCTTGATCGTTGCCCCCTGGGACTTTCAACAGTCAAAGGCCGATGTTAGATTTCGCTACACCGCCACCCAGTCCGCTTACCTCTCCAGGCAGCGCAAGATACCCGAATCCATCGACGTCTTCTAGACCCTGAGCCCATGGCCAATGTAGCCAAACTGGAAAAAAAATTCGACTTTCGCATCACCGACATGGCTCCCAGGGCCGACAAGGAGCATCTGAAGACATACCAGGAGGTCTTTGACCGGCGCACCCTGATGGTGGTATACAAGCTGATGCAACAGGGAGTGATCAGGACCGTGGAGCATCCGGTTGCCACCGGCAAGGAGGCCAACATCTTCAGAGCCAAGAACAGCAAGGGCGGCAACGTGGCCCTGAAGGTCTACCGCCAGTCCACGGCCACCTTTCAGAAGCTGGCTCCCTACATCCTGGGCGATCCCCGTTTCGCCCGTGTCGGACGCTCCAAACGGGCCTTGCGACTGGCATGGGCTCGAAAGGAGTATGCCAATCTGAAACGGATGGAAGCCGGCGGCGTCCGGGTCCCGAACCCCATCACGGTCATGGATAATATCGTGGCCATGAGGTTCATCGGCTGGCACGATCGGCCCTACCCCACCTTACGCGAACTGCTTCCCGACGACATGGAGGGGTTCTGGGAGCAGGTCGTGGCAAGCTGGCAGGCCATCCTCGGGACCGGGCTGATACATGGCGACCTGTCCGAATACAACATCCTGAACCACCGGGGTGACCCGGTCATCATCGATGTGGCCCAGGCAGTACTGGCGGAACACCCCATGGCCCACGAGCTACACCAGCGGGACTGTACCAACATGGCCCGTTTCTTCAGGCGCCACATGGATCGTGAACTGACCGCCGGTGCGGTGCTGGAGCTGGTGGGCCAACCCAAGGGCTCGGAGGAAAGCGCTTGACCTATTATGTACGAATACCAATGGACCGCGTAGGCGTCATCCTGGGGCCTGCGGGCGCGACCAAGGAACGGCTCGAAAAGGTAAGCGGTGTGAAGCTGAACGTGGATTCCAGTAGCGGCGAGGTGGAGCTGGATGCCAGCCAATGCGATGATCCCCTGATGGGGCTACGAGCCCGTGACACGGTCAAGGCCATGGCCCGCGGATTCACTCCCGAGGAGGCCCTGCCCATGATAGAGGATCCGGACCTCTATTTCGAGCTCATCGACATCCGGGATTACTCCGGGAAATCCAAGGACAAGCTCCATCGGCTACGGGGCCGGCTCATCGGCACCCGGGGCAAGACCCGGCGCCTTATCCAGGACCAGTCGGGGGCCTGCGTGGTCATCCACGGCCACACCGTGGGTCTGCTGGGCAACGCGAATGAGCTGGAGATAGCCCGCATCGCCACCGACATGATCCTCAATGGAGCCGAGCACAGCTCGGTCTACCGTTTTCTGGAAGGCCGCCACAGGGCCAAGAGCCAGCCCGGTTGGCTGGAGGCCTTCGATTGACCCGACCCGGTCTGGTCCTCCTCGACTTCGACGGTACACTGGTCACGTTCGGTCACGATATCGGCTACATCCGCAAGCGACTCAACGAGGTCCTGGAACCCCTGGGATCAAAAATCACTCTCCCGCCGGGATATCTTCTGGAAGGTTTCCAGACCATTCGGGCCGAGCATCGGGCCGGGGGCGCCAGCGAGAGGGAGACCGCCGAGCTGATGGCCCGGATGGAGCGAGCCCTGGTGGAGATGGAGGCCGAAGGGGCTACCCGGTGTATCCTGGTGGAAGGCACTGCCGCGGCTCTGGCATCCGTCAGAAAAGCCGGATACCGGTTGGCCATCGTCACCAGAGGCCACCCCAGCTATGTCGATCCCCTGCTGGACCATCACGACCTGGCCCAGCATATCGACGCCATCGTCACCCGCGCCGATGATATCCCCTTCAAACCCGACCCGGCCGGAGCCCGATTGGCCGCTAAAAGGGCCGGCCTCACCCCCGGGGAGCTGAAGATCTCGAAGGAAATGGGGCGCTATTACCTGGTGGGCGATCATGCCATGGACATGGAGATGGCCGTGGCCGCCGGGGCCGTGGGCGTGGGGGTGCTCACCGGGCTGAGCCGGGCCGAGGATCTGCGGGCCGCCGGCGCCGCCCACATCCTTAAGTCGATAGCCCAACTGCCCGACCTGATAGCATGAGTGGGCCCGCCCCTGCCGGCGCTATCAATTGCGCCGCCCTCGCCAGGACCGGTTCAGCCCCGGCCTCCAAAGCTTCGCTAAACCCCTCGCTGAAGGTCACCTATCTGGGCGTGGGCGAGGCCTTTGACGAAAAGGAGCCCAACACCTGCCTGCTGGTCCAAAGCCAGCAAACAACCCTGCTGCTGGACTGCGGATTCTCGGCGATTCCCCGGATCTGGGCCGCTTTGCCCGACCCCGAGCTTCTCGACGGTGTCTATTTAAGTCACACCCATGCCGACCATCTGTTCGGTCTGCCCGGCCTGCTGGTCCGTTTTGCAGAGGAGGGTCGCCAAAAACCCCTGATGATCCTGGGCCGTCCGGGCCTGGCCAACCATGTGAAGCGGGTGGTCGATTTCGCCTATCCGGGCATCACCTCCAGGTTGACCTACCAGCTTCGATTCGCCGTTCTGGACCCCGCCGGAGCCGGCAAGCAAAAGGGCACGTCAACCCTGAATGCCGACGAATCCGAGGCGACCATCGGCGACCTGCGACTCAGGGCGGCTCCCACGCAGCATTCGGTGCCCTCGATGGGGCTGCGCGTCGACTGGCCCGCCCCGGTATCGGTATCCGAGGCCGTCCGCCCGGCCGCTTCCGACCCTGCCGCTTTTGTCAGCCTCTGCTACTCTGGCGACGGGATGTGGACCGAAGCCACCGCCGTCCTCTACAGCGGCTGCGACCTGCTGGTCCACGAGTGCTACCTGGAAGAGGGAGAGACCCGGGGTCACTGCTCAGTGGAGGCCGCCATTGAGCTCTACCGGCGGGTCAAGCCCAAGCGGATGGCCCTGGTCCATCTGGGGAGGACGCTGAGGCCCAAGCGGGAGGAGCTGCTGAGGCGGTTTGAGGAGGATGGGCTGGCCATTGGGGTGCCGGAGGGTGGGGAGGTTATCGAGTTGTAGGTATGTTTTTATAAAATGGATAAAAGGGCACGGCT
>CAYSUX010000164.1:0-6642 GCA_964434315.1 uncultured archaeon | reverse complement strand
GCCACCAGGGCGGCGGCCTTCTCTGTAGCTTTCGGGATGTCGGTGTGGACCCAGGAGCACTGGTCGCGGATGTTGGCCATCTCGACGACATAGGGATTCAGGCCAGCCTCCTCGGCGGCCCCCCTGAAGGTCCTCAGGTGCATCCTGGGGGAGCAGGAGGCCACCACGACACGATCGAGGTCGAACTCCTCTATGTCCGATTTGATGACCGCCTGGCCCGGGTCCGAGCAGGTGTAGGTGTTGAACCGGCTGACCTTCACCCCGGGAAGACTGGCAGCCTCGGCCGCCACCCTCTCCACATCGACGGTGGAGGCGATGTTCACTCCGCATTTACAGACATAGACGCCGATACGCATGGGATGGACCACGACCGTTGGGTTGTCGATGACCTGACCAGGGACTTTGATTTATAATCTTGCCATCGGACGATGGGTCCGTAGGCACATTGACTTTTGGTTCCCACCCCGGCCGGAGTATGGGGGGCGGACCACCGCCCATCACATTGCTCGGTGAAATCGAAACACCGGAAGGGCTCGACCGGTAGGTCGAATTCCAATGTATTTTAGCAAAGAAAGCCGGACTCTGCAAACCGGAATCAAAGAGAACCGGGAACCCTACATGAACCTGAGCCGAACATCGATGGTCTCGAGCTGGACGGAACCAAACAGATAGATCCATAATTTCCCATCCGATAGGGCCATATCGTCACGAGTCGCTTTTACCCGCCGGCCATCATCATCAGGAAGAGCACCGTATCCCCATCGTTCAAATACTCGTCGTCGAGAGCGTCGGACCGGGCGTATCGCTCGCCGTTGACCATTATCTGGACCAGGGGCTCGAAGCCCTCCTTGGAGTACAAGGCATCTCTGACGCCCTTCCCGTATTGCTGTTCGAGATGGTCCAGCAGGGTCTGGATCGTGGGGGTCTTCTCGACCAGTTCCACCTCCAGTTCCCTGGCGCCCAGGGCCTCGACAAGCATGGGAACCCAGCGACACTCCACCCTGACCTTCATCGTCGCGCTCCCGGACGGCCAGGAGGTCCTTTCATGTGGCCGATGGGCAGGGGGCTCTGCATGGCCCTGGCCCGGCCGGCTGCGGCTCTCCTGCGGCAGCGGGGGCAGAGGGTCAGGGCCTTTCGCTCCTCTTTTGACCGTTGTCCCTGCAGATATTCCAGTCGCGGCTCACCTTCGAACGGTTCGCCACAGCAGGGGCAGGTATGAGCGCCCGTCGGCGAGCCGGAATCCACCAGTAATTTCCTTAGCCCCTCCATGAAGACCCGGAACCGCACCCCGGCCGGGCACCGACGACAGCAGGTATCGCAGGTAAGACAGTACCACAGGGTCAGGTCCTTTGGGTCAAGCTTGCCATCCAGGGCCAGGGTCAGGATGTTCCGGGGATAGAGCGGGCTCTCGTAGGTGGTGAATATCCGGGCCATTGGACATACGCCGCTACACAGGCCGCATTGCAAACAGAGGCGCAATTCGGTCTCCTCGGCCAGAGCCTCGATGGCCTCCTGAAGTCCTGGCCCGGGTAAAGCGGCCGTGTCGGTCAGGCTCATCCGTGCTTGCGTAACAGCTCGCCGTAGTCGCGGGCGGCCTCCCGGCGCTTGTTCCGGGATGAAGCCTCCAGGGGCCGCACCTCCAGGGCTCCGGCCAGGCAAAAGCCGGCACAGGTGGGCTCACCGCCGCACAGGTCGCATTTGAAGACCATGCGAGCCCCGGTGTCGAAGGCCATGGCCCCGAAGGGACAGGCGCCCACACAGAGCTTACATCCGATGCACTTCTCCATGTCGATGACCATGGCTCCGAACCCGTCACGGGCTATGGCGTCCCTGGGGCAGACCTGGGCGCAGGCAGGCTCCTCGCACTGCTGGCAGGTTATGGGCAGGTAGTATCCTTCATCCTCCCATTTGACCACGGTGATGCGGGACTTGATGGTATTGGTCTGACCGGTGTGATATGCGGCGCAGACCTGCTCACACAGACGACATCCGGTGCATTTCTCGTTGTGAACCCAGATAATAATCTCTTTTTGGTCCATCATCACACCTCCTACAGCTCGTGGCTGGGTTCCTCCGCGATGCCAAGGGCCTCAAGCTTCTCGGGTCTGGGTACCCCCTCCTTGTCCCAATCGTGGTGCTTGTAGTAATCATTTATCATCTTCTTGAACTTGCGGCGGTCCAGCTTCTTGCCCTTGACAATGGGAAGGCCCATGGTGGTCGGCTCATCGAAGTACCGGTCCACCAGCCAGTCGTCCTTGCGGGTGAAGCCCTCCCGGATATTGAACAGTCGTTCCAGGGTGTAACACCTTTCGGCCACCTCCCATATCTCCCGGGTGGACATGTCGATACCGGTGTTCAGCCGCAGGGTCTCGGCGAACTCGTCGAAGCCCATCAGGTTCGGGCTCAGGAACTTCACATGGAACTTGCAGACCCCCAGGCAGTCAACGGCCATGTAACACATCTCATGCCACAGCACCTGCCACGGCTTGCCCTCGTAATCCCGGTAATCCGAGGTCAGCGGGCCATCATAAGCCACCGGGTTGCTGTAGATATGGCGCAGAACCTTCTCCGGCAGATGGTAGAGGTCGAAGGCGGGCCTGCTACGCAGGTGGTCCGAACCCCGGGTACCGGTGGCGATGCCCAGGGCCAGAGAGGGTGTGGGCCGTTCGTCGGAGTGGAGGTTGGACATGCCCTTGACCTGGATGTTGTACTTCAGGCTCTCCTTGCCGATCTTCTTGGCTGCCCGGATCGGACCCTCGGCCAGGATGTCCCCGATATCCTGTCTCAACGCGATGCGCTTGATGAGTTCCAGGACCGCCTCGTCGTTGCCCCAGTCCAGCTCCAGGCCGTTGGTATCCTTGGTTGTGATTATCCCTTTCTCGTAAAGCTCCATGGCCCAGCCCATCATCGAGCCGGTCTCCAGACTGTCGATGCCATAGAGGTTGACCAGGTGGTTTCCGGCCAGGACTGTATCCATGCTGCGACAGCCCACCTCCATGCCGAAGGCTCCCTGGCTGGTGTATTCCGGGCCCTGGGCATAGATACCCTCGAAATCGCCCTTCTGCATCCGGTAGCGATGTCGGCAATGGATCTGGCAGCCAAAGCAGCCGTCGGTGCCAAAGGAGTAGCGGTCGATGTTCTCGCATTCCAGGTCCTCGCTGTCCTGCAGTTGGTTGTCCTGGAAGTTCCTGGTCCTGACCAGGCCGGTGGTGTTGGTGACACCGAAGATGAACATGGTGCCCCAGCGTCCCATGATCTGGGCGAACTTGGTGCTGCAGATGTCCTCGATGAGCTTGCGATTGTACTCCAGCGCCTCCTTTGGCTGGGCGATGGGCAGGTCCCGGGTGCCTCGCACCGCTATGGCCTTGAGGTTCTTGGAACCCATGACGGCCCCCATGCCGGTCCGGCCGGCGGCGTTCTTGCGCCCGGTCATGACATTGGCGTAACGGACCAGGTTCTCGCCCGCGATGCCTGTGAGTAGCACCTGTATCTCCGGGTCGTTGTGCTCCTCCCGGATCATGGACGGGACCGTGTAGTTGTCCTGACCCCAGAGATGCTCAGCGTCCCGAAACTCGATCTCATTGTTGTTTATCCACAGGTAGGTGGGTTTCCTGGCCTTGCCCTTGATGACCAGATGATCAAAGCCGGCAAAGCGCAGCTCGGGTCCGAAGAAGCCACCGGTGTTGGAAGAGCCGAAGGCGCCGGTAAGGGGTGATTTGGCGCAGACATGGGTCCGGGCCGAGGCCGAGGCCAGGGTCCCCACGAGGATGCCGGCCGAGACCAGGAAGGCGTTGCCGGGTCCCAGGGGATCGACCCCCTTCCTGGTGTGATTGTAGAGCAGGTAGGCGTCAAGACCCCTGCCGCCAAGGTACTTGCGGCGGATGGACAGGGGTATTCGCTTGGTCTCGACGGTCTGCTTGGTCAGGTCGATGTAGGCGATCAACCGGTCCTTCAGCACCATCTATTCAACCTCCGGGTCAAGTTCCCTGACACTGTCCCAGACCGGACCCCTGACCTTGGCGGTCTCGGGAAAGGGCCATGAGATGCGCCATTCCATGCCGCATTCGGGGCAGGTCTCCTTTTCGGAGCCGGGTGTGGGCAGAAAGCGGGTGAAGCAGCTTAAGCAGCGTACCTGACCCGAGCGTTTCGTCTTCGTGGCCATCGATTCTCGCAGTAAGGCTCGATATTTAAACGATTGACCTGGTGGTATAGACGGATGAGCGCTCGGGGGGGCAAGCGGGACCCTGATGACGGAATGCGAGATGTCGGCTGCTTCCGGCGGTACCAAAAGGCCTTTCACCTGAGCCCCTTCTCCGTGATTTGATGGGTAAAGCTGAAAAGCTGTTATTCAAAATCCTCCTTGGCCAATCCGACGCCAATATCCCCTTTGAGGGGCTTCGCAATCTCCTGTTGCGTTTGGGATTCGACGAACGTATCAGAGGAGACCACCATATCTTTACAAAGGAGGGCGTCGAGGAGATATTGAACCTTCAACCCAAAGGCTCAAAGGCCAAACCCTAACAGGTCAAGCAAGTCCGAAACGTTCTTATCAGATACCGGCTAGGAGTTATCAACGATGACCAAGTATGAAGTGATAATCTACTGGAGTGAGGAGGACAGAGCCTATATCGCCGAGGTGCCCGAGCTGCCGGGCTGCGCCGCCGACGGCGCCACCAAGCAGGAGGCCCTGTCCAATGCTGAGATCATCATCGAGGAGTGGATCGACACCGCCAAGGAACTGGGCCGCCCCATCCCCGAGCCGAAGGGTCGATTGATCTACGCTTGATCGGGCTACCACGGCGGGCAAGCCAGCCCAGCCGCCGCAGCCGCTTGCATAGCTGTGGGGCCATGGCCGAGGGTATTGGGCGGTGTGGGGCCGGTACCGGTAGCTACTCAAAGGAGCTTTTTGAATTCCGTGGTGACCCGAGGCAGCTTTTCGCTCATGCCACCACTTCGACCGTAGTAAGGCTGACCATCTCCAGCGCAGGCAGCCCCTCGCCGCTTTCGAGGATATCCTCGACGTGAAGCTGGATGGCATCACGAATATTGGCCAGGGCCTCCTCATAGGTCTCGCCCTGGGTATAGCAACCCTGAAGCTCGGGGCAGAAGGTGTAGTAGCCATCGGCGTCCTTTTCGATGACCACAAAAAAGCGGTGAGATTCCATAGTCGCAACTCGGATTGGATTGGGTTGGGTGGATCTGGTAATAAGCCTTCAGGCATCTGGCTGCCGCCCCCGGCATGCCCCGGTTGCGCCGCCGCTCGCCCCCACGGCCAGGCTACCACTGGACACCGGAGGCAAAGGCAGGCGGCAGGTGGCAGGCAGGTGGCAGGCAGGTGGCAGGTGACGAAAGGCTTATGAGCGATCAAGCAACACTATTGGTATGCTTCGCAATTTCACGCTTGAATACTGGATGGATGAAGAGTGGTATGTCGGCAAGTTGCGGGAGGTGCCGGGGGTTTTCAGCCAGGGCAAGTCGCTGGAGGAGCTGGAGGAGAACATCAAAGAGGCATACGAATTGATGATGGAAGACGAGTCCTCCCCTGCCGTGGCCGAGGTAAGCACGATGGATTTGGCCATCGAGGTCTAGATGAAACGGCGTCGATTGATCAAGGAGCTGCGGGAGGCTGGTTGTTACCTCAAGCGCCATGGTAGGCGCCATGACATCTATGAGAATCCAAACAACGACCGTCGCGCTCCCGTGCCTCGCCATAATGATATTGCCGATTCCCTTTGTCAGATCATAAAAAACCAACTTGGATTGAAATGAGTGGAATAGAATAGAATAGAATAGAAGAAAGCGAAGGAAAACCCCGCCGCCGTCGTGGCTGCCTCTGCCTGCCGCCCCGCTCCAGCGGCTGCCGGGTCAAATGTTGAATATTAGACACAGATTAACAGGATTAACACGGATTTTAGGCTGTCGGGGGCGTGTCTCAATATCAGTGAAATCAGTGTTAATCTGTGTCTGAAAAATGCTATTGGCCGGGACACGCCCACAGAGGCATTACAGCACTTTGGAGCTAGAGGCGCGGCCCTGCCGCCCGCCGCCGGGACGGCATGCCGTAGGGCCTCAGCCGAGGGCCTTGATGGGGTGAGGCGGCAATCAGCAGTCTAGTCGAGCAGCTCAGGTTCCTCATTCAGGGCTTTAGGCGACACGCCGCGTCGCCGCTGCTTGAGCCGCTCCCAGAGCTCATGGCGGCCCAGCAGCCCCAGGCTGAGGCCGTACTGCACCAGTGAGCTGCGCAGGGCCTCGGCCTTGGTGTGGTGCAGGCCCGACTCCACCATCTCATCCAGCAGGGCAGCCTCCACGCCACGGAGCTTCAGCGTCAGGGTTGATGTAGCCTGTGTTGTCATTATGCCACAGAAATGATAGTGTTTTGGTAGTATTTGGGATTTGATGCTGTGGCGCAGTCGTGGCGGCCGCCCGCGCTGCCGAGGCTTGCCGTGGGGCCGAGGGGTGCACGAATTGACAGGTTCGTTACTCTGAATTTACCAATTTGCCTTACTAAGGCCTTTCACGGTTAGTTTTAATAGGGACTTAAATATCCCCTCCTGAATCTACATGGTCGACACCAACACATGGGGCTGGTTATGGACTGGCGACACCGGCGCTATAAAGAGGTGAGGGGGCGTGTTGATATGG
>CAYSUX010000163.1:0-6726 GCA_964434315.1 uncultured archaeon | reverse complement strand
CGCGACCAGGTTCTGCCGGCCGCTCGGCGCCAGATTGAGGCTGCCGAGGCCGGCTACACGAGCGGACGAAACAGCTTCTCCGACATCATGAGCGCCCAGCGGCAGCTGCGGCGCTTCGAACAAGCCTACACCGAGGCCCTGGCCGACACCCCCAAAACCCCCACGACCCCCCCCCAAGAGGCCGCTGCCGGTACTGGAGCCACTACTGGTGCCGACGCCGATGCCGGTACAGGGGCCGATACTCCCGCCATACCGGAAGATGACCTCACCACTGCCCCTTCCGCCACCGATAACGATGAGCGAGAAGATGGAGCAGAGGACGGGGTCGGGATCGGGACCAAAGAGGGGGAGCTGGTGACCTTCGAGGTGAGCCGTATCGAGGGAGAGGCCCAGGCCTATCATATCCGGGGAGAGGTGTTGACGACCATGGGCGACCACCTGGAGGCCGCCGAGGCGTTCAAGAAGGCCGCCGAGGCCTTTGGTCGTCTGGCCGAGAGCCAGATAGAGCTTCTGCCCATCCAGGCCCCTGATCACCATTCCCAGGCCAACGCTCACACCGAATCCGCCCTTTGCTACAAGGAGCTGGGCAGCAACCAGGAGGCAATCGAGCAGACCCGGATGGCCCTGAACCTGGTCAGCGACGATATCGTGGCCTGGCTACTGGCCGGTGAGCTCTACCTGAGGCTGGACAGGCCCGGGGAGGCCGGGGAGGCCTACGACGGCGCCCTGGGCGTGGACCCCCACGACGAGGCAGCCCTCACCGGACGCTCCAGGGCCTACCTGGCCGCCGGTCACAGCCGTCTGGCTCTGGAACTGGCCCGGGCCGCGGCGCGTATCGCCCCCGAGTTCACACCGGCCTGGGAGGCTCTGAAGGAGGCGGGCGAGGCCGCCAGCAACGAGGAGGAGACCCGGCGTGCCAATCTGGAGCTCGACCGACTGGCCAGGGAGATGGAGGAGGCCATGGAAACCGCCGACGCCGCCACCCCGCCACCGTCAGCCGCACTTGCCCCTGCCGAGCCGATACCTGCCACAGCCCCGATTCCCTCAATGCCCGGCGAATCGACACCCACGCCACAACCCGCACCTGCGCCTGCCGCCCCTGCCGAGGACACCGCTCCTACCGAGCCGATACCCCCGCAACAACCCGCGCCTGCCGCCCATGCCGCCCCCGCTACCGGGGCCGCCGCCGTGGTCATTGGAGGCCCGGCCACCCCGCCTGAAACCGCCGAGAGCCGCCTTTGCTGTCCGGCCTGCGGCGCCGTGAGTCCGGCCGCCGAGGTGGCGGTCAACGGGGGGCATCGCTGCCCGGCCTGCGGGGCCATGGGTGATGAGGGCTGGGAGACGGCGCAGGATTCATAGCTTTGGATTTGCGATCCCTATGCAGGGCAGGTACTCCCACTATCCAACACATCTTGCATTCTCCTAGAATACCTGATGTGGAGTTTCCAGGTTATCAGTCAGTCAGTCTTACACTCCCCCAATCGAAACGAACTGATGTGGCACCCCAAGCCATATTTGATTTGGAACCTCCAGCAACCATCGGCATTGTGATGGGCGTTTGGATGATCGTTCCCCAGAACATTGAAGTAATCACCCACAGACAGATTGCCATCGAAATCGTTATCATAGAACAAGACCGAGATAACCCCCTCGCTCTTTTGATATTCCCTATCGGGCTGGCTGCTGTTGAGCACGTCATCGATCCGGGTCTGAGCCTGGAAGGGATCGCCGTAGGGTCCTCCTGCTGATTCGTTCCGATCGGCCTTTTGGTTCCCGGGGGTGACATCATTGGTGCCGTTATCATCCCAGGTGACATCCACACCATGCCATCTACCACTTACATTCTGCAGGGCGATCTCGCCGAACTGTTTGGTCATCCCGCCATCGTCCTTGAGGGAATACTGGAATGCCTCCAGGGGATGGTTTTGGGGGATTTTGGTCATAGTGAGGGTGTAGCTGCCGTCATCGTTCTCTGTCGATTCCATCCTCAGGATCTGCCCATATTCTTCCTGCTCCAGAAAGCTGGCGGCCCGGTAATAAAGGATCGAGGTAGTAATGACCGGAGATAAAATGATTATAATGATAATCATTTGCCACAGCCGCCGTCTGCGGCCCTTATTCCCATCCTCCAATGCCTCTTTCTGAGGTGGTTTATACCCCGACTGCCTACCCGTCCCTTTGTTTTGATCACAGGGTCCGGAGGGTTCGCTTGATTCGTTGTTCATGGGCTAAACACCGGATCGGTTTTAAACTTCCCGCGACCTTCGGCTATAAAAGCCTGTCGTGGGACTTCCCCTGATTATCCCCTGCCGATCACCCTCGCGGGCCAACCTCGGGGGCTATGTCGCCTCCATTGCCGGGGCCGCCGCCTGAAACCGCCGAGAGCCGCCTTTGCTGTCCGGTCATCCTGGCGCCTGCGCCCCTTTTGTCCGGACTCAACAGGCAACGATGTACTTCGGGCGGATGGATCAGCATGAAACTCATTGGTCGAAGAAGCGTTCCCGGACATCTTCACACCAGCTATTCTCCCCCACACTCCCCCAATCGAAACGAACCGATGGTGTCACCCATGCCATGTTTCGGCTCGAACCTCCAGCAGCCATCGGCTTTATGATCGGCGTTCGGATGGCTGTTGCCCAGGACGATGAACTGATCACCCACGGTGAGATTGCCATCGAAATCGTTATCATGGAACGATACCGAGATGGTTCCATCGCTCTTTTGATATTCCCTGTCGGACTGGCTGCCGTTGAGCACGTCATCGATGCGGGCCTGAGCCTGGAAAGGATCGCCGTAGGGTCCTCCCGCCGAATCGGGGCGCACAGCCCTTCGGTCGCCCAGAAAGGCGCCGCCGGTGCCCGAGTCGTTCCAGGTCACGTCGATACCATGCCATCTGCCGCTGATGTTCTGCAGCGCTATTTCGCCGAACTGTTTGGTCAGGCCGCCATCGTCCTTCAGGAAGTACTGGAATATATCCAGGGGATGATCCCTGGAGATGTGGGTCATGGTGAGGGTGTAGCTGCCGTCATCGTTCTCTGTCGATTCCATACTCAGGACCGGCCCATATTCTTCCTGCTCCACAAGGCTGGCGGCCCAGACATAGAGGGTAACCAGGGTGATCAATGTGGTGACGATGATGGCCACCGCAATCAGTTGCCAGGTTTGTGGTTTTATTTCGCCTATCTCCATGATAATGCCGCCTTGTATATGGTAATCCCGCGACCTTCGGGTATTTAAGCCTGTCGTGGGAACTCCCACAAATATCCCCTGCCGGCCACCCTCGCGGATCACTTTGGCCGTCGCCACCGCCCACGCCGCCGTACTGGCAGCCGGGGCCGCGACCCCACCGCCGAGAGCCGCCCCTGTGTCAGCCGCCCACGCCACCTGCCATCCCGTCGTTATCCCGTTGCCACTGCCTGCCATAGCCTATGCCGCCCACGCCACAAGCCGCCGTCACTGCCGCCCGCCGCCTCTGGCCGTTGCCCTCGCCGTCGCCGCTCATGTCGCCACTGGCGTACAGGGGTCACTGTCGCCGGTAATAGAAGCGGGGCAGCATCTGATGGAGCAGGATGGAGTAGAAGCGAGGTCCTTCCCGGCGGCGGCGAAGGTCGATGCGGCGTATCTCGGCCAGCAGCTCGCAGGGCGGTAGCTCCCGGGCCTGGAGGACCCGGTGGGCCGAGAGGATGATGGGGGCGAACATCCGTCGGTCCCGGACGATGCTGTGGACCGCCGCCAGGGTATCGAAGCCCTCCACGGTCCTGGTCCCCAGCTCGTCGATGGTCCGCTCGAAGACATGGGCGTGGGCGGCGGCCAGGTCTGCGGAGTACGCGGGGCTAGCGGGGCTGGTGGGGCCGCTGGGGCTGCTGGAGCTGGTGGTGGGGCAGGCAAGACTTATGGAGCCGGCGTGGCCGGCAGGGCTGGATTGGCTGGATTGGCTGGCGGATCGGTCAGCGGGCCCAAAGCCAATGTCACGGTCTTGGTCATCGCCATCACGGCGGGCGGCAGAGGCGGGGCCGTCGGCGGCTTCCGGGATTTCAGTGGCTCCCCTGGTTTCCGGGATTCCCCTGGTTTCCGGGACTTCCAGGGCTTGTGGAGCCGCATCACCATCCAGAGCAAAGGTCGAGGCTTCAGGCGAGCTGCCTGCCCCGGCCTTCCGGAAGTCGTGGCCATAAAGCTCCCCGAAAAGACGGGCATAGGCGCGACCGAAGCGAAAGTTGCGGCTGGCAGGGGTACAGGTGACCACCAGGTCGCCCAGACCCGAGCGGCCTGAGAAGGTGGCCCAGCGCCCGCCCAGAAGCAGGCCGATATCCCGCATCTCCACCATCGCCCGGGTAAAGAAATCGCCGGGCAGGCTGTCACCCAGACCACAGCCCGAGAAGATACCGGCCACCACGGCAAAGACGTTCTTCAGCGCCCCGCCCAGCTCGACCCCTGCCATATCGGTGGTGCTCTTCACGTCGAGGTCGGGGGTGGTCAGCAACGCCTGAAGCCGTTTGAGCAGGTTTCGGTCGGGGGAACCCAGGCTCAGACCCACCGGATTGCCGGCCACGATGTCCCTGGCGAACGAGGGACCACCCAGCGCGGCGATGGGATTTCGCAGCCTGCCTGCCCATCTTGGCCTACTCGCCCTCCCCTGCCCACTCACCCGCCCTTGCCCAATCGCCCGCTCTTGCCTGCTTGCGGCCTGGCCTTCCAGGGCCTCGCGAATGACGCTGGACATGGGCTTGAGACTGGATTGCTCCAGGCCCTTGGCCAGGTCGATGAGAGGGACGCCGGGCTTTAAATACTCATCGATAGAAGCCACAAAGCCCCGCAGATGCTGTGCCGGGATGGCCAGGACGACCAGTTCGGCGCCAGACAAAGCCTGTTCGATCGAGTCGGTGGCCTTCAGCTTCCGGGTCAGTGGCAGGCCCGGCAGATAGGCCGGGTTCTCATGGCCCTCGTTGATGGCCGTAACCACCGTTGGGTCGCGGCCATAGAGTGTGACCTGGTCGCAGCGGCCAGGTGGCAGCCCGGCAAGGTAATGGGCCATGGCCGTCCCGAAGCTGCCGGCGCCCATGACGGCTATCCTGGAGTAGAGAGGAGGCATTTCGACTGGGATCTGGGTAGGCGTAATGTGTAATTTATCTATTTGAAGTGTTTATGTCTCAAACTGTGAAGGCGATTCAGGTATTTTCGATAAGCGGCATCGTGTCTACCTATGGTCAGTAACCAGATTGTCTTGCCTTCGATATAGTAAATCAGTCGGATATTGGAAGTGATTTCCTCTCGGTAGCAGTTCTCTCCACCCCTAAGATGCTTGAACCGTAATGGGTCCGATCTGATCTTGTCCTTCTTGGAATAGAACAACTGAAGTACACGAAGGTCCAACCGGTCCAGGTCCTTGAGTAGATCGGGATGGAATTTGATGACCCAATCAGTCAATATTGACCCCTCTTTTTTTCAGGTAATCGTCCAATTCCTTTTCCGGACAGGCCATGGACGGATCCTGTTTCAATTGGATAAGCCTATCCTCGACCATCTCATCCTGATCGAAGATGGAAGCCACATCCTCAACCAGGTTTTCCACATCAGCGAGGACTTTGTCCAGTTTCTTGGCCGAGACATTAACAGTGTCCATGATAATGATAGCTATTGCCAATTAATATAGATTTGGCATCGAGCACCGAGTACCGAGAGCCGAGCACCAAGATGGAAGCCACAAAGCCCCGCAGACGCTGGGTCGGGATGGCCAGGACCACCAGATCGGCGCCCGACAAGGCCCGCTCAACCGACTCGGTGGCCGCCAGCCCCTCGGCCAGGACCAGCCCGGGCAGATATGCCGGGTTCTCGCGCTGGTCGTTGATGGCCCTCACCACCGAGGAGTCCCGGCCGTAGAGCGCTACCTGTTCGCAGTGGTCAGGCGGCAGCCCGGCGATGTAATGTAATGGGCCATGGCGGTGCCGAAGCTGCTGGCGCCCATGACGGCTATCTTGGTGAAGATGGGAGGACAATTGATATTCAGAAGATTATTGCTTTAACATAAATGACTATACGTCAACAGCTCATCAGTAAGCGGGTAAGCTTGTATTTCAAGCTTCCAATTAGATGTGGCGTTGTGTTTTGTTTCGGGGTGTCCATTCATAAAAATGGTGAAAAAATCACCATCTGAGAAAAGTCCATTGAAATCAGAATCAAAAAAGGAAACTGAGATTGTTCCCTCGCTTTTCTGATGGCTTTGATTTGATTGGTAGCTGGCTTTAACAGCCTCGATTCGGATTTGAGCCTGGTGAGGGTCACTATATGGCCCGTCTGCTGATTCATTACGGTCCGCCATTCCATTGCCCGGTTCCGGGTCATAAGTCCCGTTGTCGTCCCAGGTAATATCTATTCCATGCCATTTTCCACTTATGTTCCATAAGGGTAAAACCCCATATTGTTGACTCCATCCGGATTGGTTTTTCAAGGAATACCTCATATCCTCAAGTCTTACTTTAGAGAGGGTCAGATCCTTAATTGTTAACTGGCACAATCCCTCATCAATCTTTGTTGTTTTAAATTTTACCCAAGAGAGATCGGTTTCTGAAGATTCCAGGCAACCGGACCAGGCTATTGAAATGGTCAGCAATATGACGAAAATAGAGAGAATTCGCATGGCTTACCCCAGCTTTACACTACCCAATTACTATTCGTTCAATCGCACACTGGCCACGGTATCGCCGGTGATGTCGTATTTGAGTTCCAGCC
>CAYSUX010000162.1:0-6794 GCA_964434315.1 uncultured archaeon | reverse complement strand
GTGGTGGAGAGCTCGCGGTGGAGACGACGCAGCTCCAATCGCATCTGGTTGCGCAGCTTTGCGTCCAGATTGGAAAGGGGCTCGTCCATGAGCAGCACCTTGGGCCGTCGCACCAGGGCCCGCCCCAGGGCCACCCGCTGGCGCTGGCCGCCACTCAGCTCCTTGGGCCGTTTTTCCAGTAGCTCGGCCAGGCCCAGCAGCTCGGCGGCCTCGTTGACCCGCGATTCGATCTCGTCCGAGGGTAACCTGTCGGCGCGCCGGGCCATGCGCAGGCCGAAAGAGAGGTTCTGGCCCACGGTCATGTGGGGGTACAGGGCATAGGACTGGAAGACCATACCCACCTCCCGGCCCCGGGGCGGCAGGTCGTTGACCAGGGTATCGTCGATGCGGATCTCGCCGGCGGTGGGCTGCTCCAGACCGGCCAACATCCGCAAGGTCGTGGATTTGCCGCAGCCGCTGGGGCCCACCAGCACCAGGAACTCGCCCTCCTCCACCTTCAGGGTGAAATCGCGCACCGCCCGGGTGCCATCGTCGTAGGTCTTGGATATTTTGTTGAAGGTCACTTCGGTCATCGGTGTCACCCTTTTACGCTCCCGGCCGTGAGGCCCTGGATCAGGTAGCGTTGGAAGAGAATGAAGAGTATTACCACCGGCAGCGAGACGATGAGAGCCATGGCGGCGAAATCGCCCCACAGTTGCTTGGTGGGAGAGATGAAGGAGGCCAGGCCCACTGGCAGGGTGTAGCGGTCGTTGGAGGTGTTGAAGGTCAAAGCCAGCAGGAATTCGTTCCAGGCCGCCAGAAATGAGAAGAGGGCTGTGACCGCGATGGCCGGCAACGAGAGGGGCAAGATTATGCGGGAGAATACCTGGGCCTGGGAACAGCCGTCCAGCAGGGCCGCCTCCTCCAGCTCCCGGGGCACGGTGTCGAAAAAGCCCTTGAGCATCCACACGCACAGCGGCAGGGCCGTCACGGTGTAGGCCAGGATCAGACCGGGGGCGCTGTTGAGCAAACCCAGGGTCTTCATCAGGATGAAATAGGGCACGATGATGATGACGCCGGGGAACATCTGCACCAGCAGGAAAGAGAACATGGCCGGGTTGTGAGCCTTAAAACGGTAGCGGGAGAAGCCGTAGCCCGCCGGCACCGCCAGGGCCAGGCCGAAGAGGGTGGTGCCGATACTCACCACCAACGAGTTGCGCAGCCAGAGGTAGAAATCCTCGCCGCCCAGCACGTTGGAGAAGTGCTCGCCGGTCCAATCGGCGGGGTTGAAGGCGTCGCCCGAGGAGAGGCTGTTGCCCTGGGACAGGGCCGTATCGACGACCCACAGAACCGGCAACATGGTGATTATCACCGCCAGAAGCAAGATGCCATGGGTGGCCAGCCCCTCCAGACGCGGGCTCAACCGGCGGTTGCGGGCCAGGCCGGTCTCCACCTCCCTGATGGAGATTTGCCCCTGGAACCAGCGGGTCACCGCCGGGGAGGAGAGCCACCATAAGGCGGCGACCGAGGGCGCGACCACCGTCGCCAGCCCCAGCAGCTCGAACCTCAGCCGCAGCAGCCCCAGGCCCAACATCAGCCCCAGGCCCGATAGCAGCAGGATCCCGTCGCGGCGGCGTTTCAGACTCCCGGTGGGAGCCTCTTTGGGTAGCAGCCAGGCCGCGGCCAGAAATGCCAGGGCCGCCAGTAGCCGCAGCCTGGGCGCCACCGAATATTCCCGCAGCCTATCGAGCAGGATGACGATGAACTGGAGCAGGGCCGCCACCCCAAAGAGGGTCCGGGTCAGGCTCACCTCCAGGGGCACGTAGTAGCGGGCGGCGGGAGTCGAGGGTTTGGAGGGTTTAGAGGTCTGCGCCGGAGGGGTCGAGTCTTTGGCCGGCTCTTTTTCGGCGTTGGAGGGTGGTTTCCTTTTGTCTTGAACCACAGAGAGCACAGAGAGTTTACCACAGAAACTGGAACTCTGTGCTCTCTGTGTCTCTGTGGTTTTTTTTCGACACAGATTAACACAGATTTCACGGATTTTATTAATCTGTGAAATCCGTGAAATCCGTGTCTTTAACCCTCTCACGTGACCGCCTCCGTGGCTTTGGAGAGCTTGGTGTAGAGGGCGCTAAAGCCGATGAGCATCAAGAAGATGACCACCGACCAGGCCGCGGCCAGGCCGTAGAAACCGCCCGGGAAGGCCAGATCATAGACATAGGTGATGAGAATGTCGGTGCCGCCGGGTCCGCCGATCTCCACCACCGGGCCCCCCGCGGTCATCAGGTAGATGACATTGAACATGTTGAAGGTCCAGATGAAACCCAGCAGTGAGACCGGGATGGCCGTGGGTTTGAGCAGCGGCAGGGTGATGTGACGAAACTGTTGCCATTTGGAGAGTCCCTCCACTTCGGCAGCCTCGTAGAGTTCCTTGGGCATGGACTGCAAGGCGCCTGAAAAGACCATCATCATGAACGGAAAGCCCAGCCAGACATTGACCAGGATGACCACAGCGAGGGCCGAGCCGGTGGTGGCCAGAAAATCGTGGCCCTGGGTGCCCAGCAGGTCGTTGACCAGGCCGTAGGGCTCGAACATGCCCCGCCAGACCAGAACACTGATGAGGGAGGGGATGGCCCAGGGCAGTAGCAGCAGGGTGCGATAGACCCGCTTGCCCCTGACCTGTCTTTGCAGGACCAGGGCCATGGCCAACCCGATGCAGACATGGGCTGTGACGTTGGATAGGGTCCAGAGGAAGGTGGTGGCCGTGACCCTCAGAAAGCCCTTGCTGGTGAAAATATCCACATAGTTATCCAGGCCCACCAGCTTCTCGTCGCCCAGAGCCTGGGTGTTGGAGTCGGTGAAGCTGTAATAGAAGCCGCAAAGCACCGGGTAGAAGGTCAGCACCGCCAGGGCGATGAGGGCCGGCAGGGTGTAGAGGTAGCCGTAGCGGTGTTCGGATTTGCGCTCCCGCCAGTAGAGGGCTCCGAAAAGCCCTACCAGCCCGACGACGATGAGCCAGATGGCCAACTGGACCGGGCGGGTGTCCAGCCCCGGGGGCCGCACATCGACGGCGCTGGTCACGCCGGTGTCGGTGGTCAACCCCTCGGTGATGGCCTCGCCGGAAGGGCCCACGGCGACCACGCCGAACCAGTAGGTTGTGTTGACATTCATGCCGGGTAGATCGTAGCGTACCGCAGTGGAGGTTTCGAGGATGACGGGGGTGCCGTTGAGGTCGCGGTAGGCCGAGGTCCAGTTCGCCCCCGGCGGCATGAACCAGCAGTCGTCCAGGGCTATGCCGGGGCCGGGCCGGGGCAGGCCCGTGGTGGCGTTGGTAACCCGGACCCGGGAATGGAGCTGCGCCGTTTCGATCGAGGTGAAGCTGGCGTTGGCAAAGTAAATCTGGTATTCTAGGACCCCCCCCTCCACCGTCGAGAACTCAAGGCGGATGACCTTGTAGGCGCTCTCGTCGTCACTTGCAGTTACATCAGTGACCAGGGGCGGCGGTGCGGCGGAAGCGGAGGGCAGTAGGAGGGCTGCCAGGAAAATAAACCACAGAGACACAGAGACAGAGAGTTTTGGGGTATTCTCTCTGTGTCTCTGTGTCTCTGTGGTTCCTTTAATCATTGGCCCATCCTCTCCATGACCGCCTCCTGGGCTAGAGCCAGTCGATCCTGGGCCTCGGCCACCCGCGCCTCCCGGTCCTCGCCCTCACCCTCGCCGGTGGTCCATTTGTAATAGGATTCCATGGCTTCGGGCAAGAATTTGTAGATATAGCCCATGGCCTGGCTGGTGGGCGCCGGGAAGCCCCGCTGGGCCTGGGCCAGAAAG
The DNA here is from genome assembly GCA_964434315.1 of uncultured archaeon. Lineage (GTDB taxonomy): Archaea > Thermoplasmatota > Poseidoniia > MGIII > CAYLMJ01 > CAYLMJ01. The sequence continues at coordinate 2,990 of CAYSUX010000162.1, read as the reverse complement.
CCCGAGACCACGGGGTTGGCCGTAATCTGCTCGTCCAGATAGAGCTCGCGCAGGGTGGGCATAGTGTAGGTGGTCAGGGCGAACTCGCGCTGGACCGCAGCCGAGGTGAGCCACAGGGCCAGCTCATAGGCCTCCTGCTTGTGGGCCGACTGCTTGCTGATCGCATAGCCCTTGTAGGAGACCATGGGGGCGATGGGCAGGCCGGTCTCATCGACAGTGGGCAGCAGGGCCTGGCGGGCGGTGAAGGTCTCCACCCCCGAGTATTCGGCCCAGTTCCAGGGCCCGTCGATGATCATGGCCGCGTCCCCCTGGGCAAAGAAATCCTCCATGCGCTCCACGCCCATGCCGGTGGGCACATAGTCGTATTCGGTCTCCAACGAGACCGTGAACTCAAGGGCCCGGGCCGAGCCCGCCGAGTCCAGGGTCGGGGTGTCGTTGGCGTCGAAGAGCAGGCCGCCAAAGCCCCTCTGGAAGCCGAACCACCAGTAGGGGTCCTTGATGGGCAAAACCAGCCCGAACTGCTCTGAGTCGGTCAGCTCCCCGGCGGCGGCCATCAGATCGTCCAGGGTCCAGTCGGCCTCGGGATAATCCACCCCGTAGGAGTCGAATTTCTCCTGGTTGTAGAACAAAGAAAGGCAGTCCTGGGAGGCCGGCAGCGCCAGCAGGCCGTTCTCGAAACGCATGCCCTCCAAAGCCCTGGGGTCCCAGCGCTCCCGCTCCGCCGGTGTCAGATAGGGCCGCAGGTCCTCCAGCAGGGGCAGGCCGTGCTGGCGGATGGAGCCCACATAGCCCAACTGGTCGTTGGAGAAGCGCATCAGATCGGGAGCCTCGTCCCCGCTGGCGGCGGTGACGAATGCCTGCTCGGCGGCGCTGAAGGGCTTTTCCACGGCTTCCACCTCGATATGCGGATGAGCCTGTCCAAATTGGGCCACGCTTTGTAAAAATACATCCTCTTCCATACCTTCGTAGGTGTACCAGATGGTCAGGGTGATCTGGCCGGCGCCCCCGCCGCCGTCCTCGTCGGGTCCCAGACAACCGGAAAAAAAGAGGGTCAGCAGGAGGATCGCCGGCAGGACCGCCAAAAAGGAGGGTTTCACTCTTTGCCTCCTTTGCCTCCCGGATAGGCCCGGTAGAAGGCCAGCACCACCCCGATGGCCGCCAGCAGCATCAAAAACTGGTAGATGGGGTCGCCAAAGAGTTCTCGCAGAGAGTCGATCCCCGACGGGCCGCCATTTTCCTTGTCAGCCTCGGGTCCGTCGTCCTCTTTGGTGGAATCCCCGATCTCCAGATAGAAATCATAGGGCGCCGAGATATTGGTATTGTTGGCCGCGTCGGTGGCGAAAACCCTCAGGGCGTAGTTGCCCGCCGACAGGTTGGTGACCACAAGTTCGTGGTTCTTCTTGATGGGGAAGGGGTCGCCGACCACCTCGACCGGGGCTCCTCCAACAAGGGTGAGGGTCACGCGCTCGCCGGCCGGTTCGCTGGTGTACCAGTTGAGGGTGACGCTGCCCTCGCCGGGGACGGCCCGCAGGTTGAGGATCTGAGGCGCAATGTCATCGACCTCGGTGGTGGTGGTCAGGGTCAGGGGGGTGGAGGTTTCGCCGGAGCCAAGGACCAGTTTATAGGCGGTGCCCGACGCCAGCCCCGAGAGCAAGACAGTATGGTCCAGGACCGCTTTGTCGTTGCTTGCAGTCTGCCACTCCTGGGTACCGTTCACCGCATACTCCACCCGGCTATCGGCGGCACGGGTGGTCTGCCACTGGATCAGGGCCGTATTGGCCGTGGCCGAAAGCACCTTGGCCCCGTAGATCTGCTGGGCCACCTCGGGCACGGTAAAGCCCGTAAGCCGGGCATACTGTTGGCTTGATGGTGAATAGGAGCCCAGCAGCGCGGCCTGGTCCGTCCCCGAGGGCAGGACCATGTCGATGACGTTGGGGTCGTAGTTCTTGCCGTCGGCCGCCGGATCGGCGCCGCCTCCCAACCGCCAGCTATTGGCCGAGGCGTCCACATCGCGCCACTTCCCGGCGCCGAAACCGTCCTGGGAGCCCACCACCACCACGTACCGGTAGTCGGTGAGGGCGGAGCCGATGAGGTCCTTGGAGACGGTGAGGGTGATGGTCCCGGTGGTGATGTCGCCTCGGGCCTCGAGGCCCTTGGCCGTGGTCTCGCCGGTGTCGGCGATAACCGCCTTGACGGCGCCGGGCTCGCCGGTGGCGCTCAGAGCCACCTCCCAGGCCCAGTCGGGGTGGAGCCGGGCGTTGGCCCCCTCCAGCATCTCGACATTGCCGCTACCGCTGACATTGTCCGAATCGACATAGACCTGGACGATCTGGTGGGAGAAGCCGTTCTTGAGGCCCCAGTAGTTGGTCATCTCCCGCATCCGGATCTCGAAGCGGGCGTTCCAGGAGGACTGCAACAGGCGCAAGTTGGTGATGTCCCATAGCCCGACGCCGGGTGCGAAATCGGGAGCCAAAGGGTAAACGTAGTCGCCGTCGCCGGTCTCGTCACCCGCCGGGTCCGCCAGATCCAGCAGCTCGATCCACTCCTCCAGATCGGGCAGGATCAGCTCGGCCGGGGCCGCGGGAGCCACCTGGTGGTCCTCCCCCAGCTTCTTGCCGGTGACCTCTGCGGCCACCACCTTCAGCCGGGTGGAGTAGCGGGGCGCCAGGCCCAGATCGTCATAGGGGATGCGCAGTTCGATGGTATCGCCCACGGCCAGGGCCCCCAGGGTGGAAAGCCCCGCATAATCCCAGCCTTCCTCTCCGCTGGAGATGTAGCGGGCATACTTGCCGGTGCCGTCGGAGATGACCTCCTTCCACTGGACCACGATCCGGTATTGGGCCGGGAAACCCAGCACGGTCTGGCCGTAGAAGGTGCGATAGTTGGTGTTGACCTCGTTGAAGTTGACGGCGTTGGGGGCCATGAAGTAGATCTCGAGGCTGGGGTTTGGATCGCTCGCCGAGGGGCTTTGGGAGTAGCCCTCCAGCAAC
>CAYSUX010000161.1:6488-6873 GCA_964434315.1 uncultured archaeon | reverse complement strand
GGTTGTTGGAGTCCTCCTCGTACTGGGAGTCCAGGGTGAAGTGTCCTGTCCACTCCGTATGGGGCCATTCCGAGTTCAGACCATCAATGGCATGAACGATCCATTTGCCTGTGTGGACATCCATGGTGTCCGTGGAATTGAAGTGAAGTTCGGTGATGAGTTTCGGTTCTTCACCGGGGTCGGGTTCCTCGTCCCCGTCCCCGTCCCCGAGGACGGTGGAGTCATCGCCATCATCTCCGGTATCGTTCGTTATCATATTGAGGGGTTCGAATATCAAGATGAAGGCAACGAGGATGATTAATATTCCAGCCAGGGTTTTTGACATGGGATATCATCACTATTTAGGTTTATATATGCATTTCGTTTGAAATGAACGAAAAGTATA
>CAYSUX010000161.1:0-6388 GCA_964434315.1 uncultured archaeon | reverse complement strand
TAGAGATATCCATAGAGATATCCATAGAGATATCCATAGAGATATCCATAGAGATATCCATAGAGATCTGTCTTATGAGGCAGATACAGGTCGCTGATGAAAAATTCATTCTGAACGAAGATGTTGATATCGTATACGAGAAACGGGCCACGCCGTTTTGAACCTCAGCAAAGAACGATGCGCCAGAGAAATACCAGGGTTGGCGCACCTATGCAATTATTGTCAAGGGCTGAACAATTTATTCTGTCCCACAACCGTAATAATCGAAAAGCGAAAAGTCAATGGATATTTCCAAGCTGCAATCAAAGAAGCACTCGTTCGTTTTTCTGGTTCGTTATCATACGCTAGTTAGGAAATGGATGAATACGCTCATTGACGATGAGCTGAAAGTATAGTTTGTTAGGTTCTTAACTCTACTTGACCGGCTTCCTTCGTTCCAGCAGGGTCCGCAGGGCCACACCCATCATATAGCCGATCTTGAACGGAAAGCCGATGGGCCCGGCCCGATGAGATATCTTCAATCTCTCCTTCACCTTGATCCCGGCCCGGTTGAGGGCCTCTATGCGGGGGGCCAGTTCGGCCAATCGGGCGGCCTGCTGGGATTCGGGCATGGCCATCGCCTCATCGATAAGGGCCATGAGCTCCAGGTCCTCCTCCACCAGTCTTGAAGTTCGTTGTGCCTCTTCCGGTGTGGCCTGGCCATGTTCGGCCTTGAATCCCACGAGTCGGGCCTGAGCCCTGTAGGTGGCCTCCACTATCTCCTGGCGAGAGAGCCATCGGGTCCGGTAGTTGAGCATCAGCTTCCAGGAGGGGGCGGACAGGGCCCGGCGGTGCTCCTCCAGGGTCTTGCATAGCAGTTCGTAGCCATAGCGGGATGGCTTGTTGAAGACCTCGCTGCCCGGGTCCAGAAAGGGGGCCAGGGGGGAGATGAAGGGGATCAGCGGACAGGGCTTTTGCGGGGCATACTTCTGATACCGGTCCATGAGCCGGCCCGAGTATTCGATGGTCTCCATCACCGAATCCAGATCCTGCTCGGGCAGGCCCACCATGAAGAAGAGGTCCAGTCTGGAGATACCGGCCTCGAACGCGGCGGTCATCAGGGCCTCCATCTGCTCGTTGGTGTAATCGGCCCTGCCAAAGGCCTTGCGCACCTTCGGGTCATGGGATTCCATCGAGACCTGCAGGGTCAGACCGGGCAGTGCGGTTGCCAGGGCCTCCACCACCTCGGGATGAGCCGCGTCGAAGAACTCCATGGTCACCGGACCCTTGAAGCCCGTCACCTTCGAGCAGAACCGCTCCAGGTATTCGGGACCGGCTTGCATCAGGTCGCCCAGGACGAATACGGGCCCTCTCGAGAAACGACCGACCGAGTGTATGTCACTGGCCAGACGCTCGGGGCTCCGGAAGGCCGGGCGGCGTCGGCCGTGGAGCCTGGCAAAGGCAGCCTTCGATCCCCCGCAGGTCCTACAGCCATGGACGCAGCCCTTGACCGAGAGGACGGCGGTGATGGGGTAGCGCAGGTAATCCTGGAAGGGCAGCGGACTCAGGATATCGAAATGACGGGCCGACGACCTTAGTACCGCGCTGTAATCCAGAACCAGATGGTCCAGGTCATCGGGGGGTGAAGCCAGGGGGTTGACCGTCACCACGCCCCCGGGACCACGCCAGGTCAGCCCCGGGACTGAGGTCAGTCCTTGCTCTTGCGATCCGGTCTGCGGCATAAGTGCCGACTCGATTGGCCTTGCCTTGGTTGCATGCCCGGCCTGCCTCACTCGCCTGGCCTGCTCCACTCGCCTCGCAGGTCCAACTTGCGACGCCGGCGCCGACTCTGATGGTGTGGCCTGCGCCTGCTTTGCCTGCGGTTTGTCGGTCGACTCTGCCTGCTTTGCCGGTTTGGCTTGCCTTGCCGGTGCCCCCTGGGCTTGTGATGCCTGCTGTACCTGCCTACTTGCCTGCGTAGTTTCAGCTTGCGATGCCCGCCCAGCTTGCCCTGTTCGAGCCGTTGAGATGGGGGATCGAGGCTTCAGGCAACGCATGAGCTCCAGAAGGGGCTCCTCGCATGAATCGCCCCGTAACACATAGTCGACCTGGGGATAGTCCATGAGCTCCCTGTGGTAGTAGGTGGATGAGAAGCCGCCGAAGACTATGGGGATATCCGGGTGTAGCTCCTTCAACAGTTTGGCCACCGCCAGGGAGCCCTGGGCATGGGGCATCCAGTGGAGATCGATGCCAAAGAGCCTGGGCTTCAGTCCGGCCAGGGCCCGGACCGGGTCAAAGCGTCTGCTCCTGAGCATCCTGACGGCCAGATTGACGATGCGGGTCCGGTAACCATGGTTCTCGAGATGGCCGGCCATGGTGGTAAAGCCGATGGGATACATCTCGAAGACCGGGTTCGAGGGGATGAGATCGGCGATGGGACCGTAAAGGCAGACATGCTCGCGAAAATCGAAGTAGCTCGGGGCGTGGACCAGGACCAGATCGGCTTGAACCATGGATGGTGTTCGGGAAATCGGGTCCGCGCATATAAACGCAAGTATAAAATGGAACTTCTAGAAGCGAAAGGAACGTGGTGTAAGGCGAATGGTTCGGTGGCGGGCCAGTAGCTACCGCAGGCAAGGCAGCCCATCAGCAGCTATTCGCATGATGGCCCATCGACTGCTATGCACAAGGCGGCCCCGGCTTCGCCATAGCAGCGGGCGGGCCTGGCTGCTGCTGTGTGCAGCCGGCGGGGACAACCGAGGACCGGGCCTTTACTTCGGCCGTCGCGGGTTTCCCCCTGGGTCCTGGTGTCGTCTGGTGGTCACCAACGCGCCCGGTTTCCATTATGGTCCGGCAGGAAGGCCAGCTTGCCGTTCGAGCCGGGCAGGCTGTGGCTCCCACCTCGACGCCCGCCTCTCTGGCTTGGGCGGGGGCCTGGGCGGCCTTGAGTTCGGCCCTCAGTCGTCGCCCAACCGGTTGCAGCCTCGCCTCCTTCCCCGGTCACTCGTCCGTTCACTTTCCCAGTCACTCACCCGTTCACTCGCCCGTTCACACGCCCGTTCACTCGCTCGCCCATTCACTCACCCGTTCACTCGACCAGCCAGATGGCGCAATCCTTGATATGGTTGATGACCTTGGAGGTGACACTGCCGAACATGAACTCCTGCAACATCGATTTGCCCTTCTTGCCCATGGCGACGGTGTTGTGACCCCCGGTGTTGGCCTCCTTGATGATGGCCAGGGCGGTGTCGGGCTGTGAGTCGGTGGCTATCTTGGTCCCTATCGTAGCCTCCTCGATACCCTTTGCCTTCAGCAACTCGATGGCCGGGTCGAATATCTCCTTCTGGACCATTTCCCGATTGTCCTCGCGCAACTTCTGACTGTCCATATCGGACATGGGTTGAAAGAAGCCGAAGGAGAGCCCGCAACCCTGGTCATGAAGTAGCTGAGCCGGCAATTCGAACACATGGAACAGGGTTATCTCGATGTCCCGGCAGCGGCAGGCTATCTCCCCCACATAGTCCACTGTCTTCAATGACGCTCTCGAACCATCGATGGCGACCAGGACCTTGGGTTTCATGGTAAAGACCTCGTTTTCGAATATTGGCAAGGCGGTACAACTTAAAATCTTTTCGTGGTTCGTGGTATATAAAGTTTAGAACCACATAGTTCACAGAGAGCACCGAGATTTATTGCTTATAATTTTTCTCTGTGTGCTCTTTGTTCTCTGACTTTGGAACACGACCTATCAGTGGAGTGCTTCCAAGGTCCGTGTGTAACCGAACGAAGTGAGGGGACGCTAAGGTCTTTGGAACACGACCTATCAGTGGAGTGCTTCCAAGGTCCGTGTGTAACCGAACGAAGTGAGGGGACGCTAAGGTCTTTGGAACACGACATCATTGAAACATTTCCAAGGTCCGTATGTAACCGAACGAAGTGAGGGGACGCTAGGTGGTTATTTTCCCAATCTATTGCGAAGTGGGTTTCTTGAGTTCGTCCGTCCGACCGAGAGAGAGAAAGAAAGAAAGACAAAAACGGCTATTGGTGATTCAATATCCTTTAATTGGAGTCCGGTCTCTCCCGGCCCATGGCCCCCCTCGATCCGGCGATAGCCAAGACCATCGATATGGCCCGCCACGCTGCCGACAGGCGGATGGTCCGGGTCATCCGGGAAATGTGCGACGCTGAGCGCCAGCCTTTCTCATGGCGACCTCCCAAAATGACCGAACACCAGATAGCCAAGGCCGCCAGGTTGCAGGAAAAAGAGCCTGGCCAACGTTTCGTGGACCTGGATTTCCCGATGGAAGGTGAAAGCATAGGCAGGGGCGCCGGTAGAGTTAAAGGCAAACCCGAGAGCAAGGGCAAAGACGGGAGCAAAGGTAAAGGCGAATCCGGGGGCAAAAACCAGGGGGCTTTCATCGCGCCTGGATCTGAGCAGTTCATCCTGGCATCGTTCAAACTGACACCACCCAAAGGGGAATCGCTGGAAGCGGCGGCCAACCATCTGGCCCTGGAGTCGAGCACCGGCACCTGGACCGAGGTCCAGACCGAGACCTCCTACACCCTGTCGTTGGCAGGCATCGTCTACCATTGCGAACCCGAGGTGGAAGGGAGGGCCGGCCATGTCAAGGTCGCCTACCCGTTGGCCCTGTTCGAGCCTGGCTCGGCTGCCCAACTGCTATCCTGTATCGCCGGGAACATACTGGCGATGCGGGCTGTGGACCGGTTGAAGTTGATGGACTTCCAGTTCCCACCGGCCTATCTGGCCACCTTTCCCGGGCCGCGTTTCGGTATCCCGGGCATTCGTGAGATCACCCGGACCCGGGGGCATACCCTCATCGGTACCATCGTGAAACCCAAGACCGGGCTGTTCCCCAACGAGTATGCCGAGGCCCTGGCCCGGACCCTGGAATATTGCTGTGTGGTAAAGGACGACGAGAACCTAACCCACCAGAGCTTCTGTCCCTTCCATCTGCGAACCGCCCTGTGCTATGCCCGCATCGCCGATATCGAAGATAGACTGGATGAGCGGGGCATCGATGAGCGTAAGATATACCTGCCCAATGTTACCACCACCGACGCGGTCGAAGCCCTGCGAAGGGCCTTCTATGTGGCCGAGCTGGGTGCCCGTTCGGCGATGGTGGATATCGTGACCGCCGGATTCTCGACCATCCAGACCCTGCGCAACTGGGGTCCGCCGATCCTGTGGCACGGTCACCGGGCCATGCACGCCGGCTTCGCCCGGGTCCCGGACCATGGCGTGGACATGATGGTCATCGCCAAGCTCTGCCGGGCCTGCGGCATCGACGAGCTACACATCGGCACGGTGGTGGGCAAGATGGAAGGCGAGGCCCACGAGATACTCAACTACACCGCTGCCCTTACCACACAGTATTACGAGCCTTTCGACCCGACCGGCGGGTCTGCCGATGCCGACAAGGGGGATGAAGCCCACGATTGGTACCTGCCCCAGGATTGGGGTGCCATGGCGCCGACGATGCCGGTGAACTCGGGGGGTCTGGACCCCAAACATCTACTCAGGCTCAAGGAGCTGTTCGGCACCGATACGGTGACCACCATGGGCGGCGGCATCCATGGCTACGGCACCTCGGAAGGGGCCTGGGCCGCCCGTCTGGCAGCCGAGGGCGCGGCCAGAGGCTACTCCATCCGGCATATCCGGGACAACTACCTCAGGGTCGTCGAGGAGCTGGGCTTCGCCTATGCCAAACCCGAGGCCGAGGGCACAGCCATTTTGGACCGGATACTGGCAGGCAAGGACTGGAAGGCACTGGCCTTTGGCAAAGGACACTAGGTTACATTTGCATACGCATAGCATCGAACCGAACCGAACCGGACTACAGCACCAGATCGATGTTCAGGTTCTCTGCAAGTTCCCGATAGCGATTGCGGATGGTGACCTCGGTGACGTTCAGGGCCTCGGCTATCTCCTTCTGGGTCTTGCGTTTGTTGCAGAGCACTGACGCAATGTAGATGGCGGCGCCGGCCAAACCCAGAGGACCCCGCCCCGCGGTCAATTCCAGGTTTATGGCTTCGTTGAGGATCTCCACTACCTTGGCTTCCACTTCCCCTTCCAGCTCCAGATCGGAACAGAACCGTGACACATAGGCGATGGGGGAGGTGGGGGCGAGCTTCAGTTTGAGCTCCCGGGCGATGAAACGATAGCAACGACTGATCTCCTTTTTGGAGATGCGACTGGCCTTTGTGATCTCATCCAGGGTCCTGGGTACATGGCATTGCCGGCAGGCCGCGTACATGACCGCAGCCGCGACAGCTTCGACCGAACGACCTCGTATCAGGTTCTTCTTGCCTGCCTGCCGGTAGAGCGAAGCCGCTGATTCTCGAACATTGCGGTGCAAGCCGATCTTGGAAGATATCTGGTTTATCTCGT
>CAYSUX010000160.1:0-6918 GCA_964434315.1 uncultured archaeon | reverse complement strand
GTTGGCGAGGTGACTGTGTCGATTCTAAGATAGATCGCCTGGGTGTCGTAGCCCACCCGGAATTCCTGGAGGTCGAGCCAGCCCCCGCTGCCGGAGGCTAAATAGCGGGCCGCGCCGGTCCACTCCCCGGGCAGGGCCACACCATCGATGGCCGGCTCGATGGTAGCCGAGGCCGCCGTATCGGGTCGCGCCGGCGAGGTCCAGAGGTCCTGGAGGTAAACTGGCAGGTCGGCACCGATGGCCGAATAGATATTGGAAAGATGGACCTTGAATAACAGATCCCACAGCTCGTCGTAGCCCGAGTCCTGGTCCAGGCCGTACCACCAGAACCAGTCGGAGCCTTCGGCGATATAGAGCGACTCCCAGGCCGCCGGAAGGCCCGGATGGTCGGGGTTGGCCGCAGTAAAATCCACCAGGGTCTCTCTGGCCTCCACCAGACGCTTCCAGGCCAAAGACTCCTCCTCCTCCCCGGCCCAGGTGGATAGGGTACCGTCGATCCAGGAGCCGGTGGAGATGGCCTCGATCTGCGGTAGGCTGTCCGGTTCGTGGGCGACCAGGAAGTCGGAGGGGGTGGTGGCCACCACGGTGGGATGGGAGGCCAGCCTACGGTACCATTCGTCGATGAAAGGGCGGGCTCCGTCGTTGTACTGGAAATCGGACATGAACATCCAGTTCTCACCGTCCAGGGCCACGGTCACCAGGTGGTCGGAGGGGTCCTCACCCAGATCCAGCAGGTCCTGTCGCGCGTTGTCCAGATAGGCCAGAAAATCGCCCACTGCCGCCGCCGGGGTCATGGAGCCGTACTGGAAGGCGATGCGATCCGAGATCACCCGGTCGCGAAAGAGGGCCGTGACCTCGTCGTCTGAACTCTCGGCCTTGACCCGGTGAGGGCTGTAGATTACCCTGGGGTCGGAGACGTCGTGGCCGGCGTCGGATTCAGCCAGGATCATGGAATCGGAAACGATCCACTCCACGCCCACGTCGTGGACCGGCTGGATGACCGCCGGGCTCACGGCTTGCTCCGATGGCCACATCCCCACCGGTCGGCTGCCCAGGTGCTGCTGGAAAAGGTCCATGCCCCGGGTCAGGTGGGTGGAGACATCCATGGGCCATGAGTCCTTGCGTACCCGGATGCCATCCTCGAAGGTCCAGCCGTCCATCATCAGCAAGGGCATGATGGGATGGTAGTAGGGCGTGGTGGTCAGCTCCACCTGTCCGGTTTCGGCCAGGGCCGAGTACATGGGCAGAACGTCGGCCAGTCGCTGGTGCTGGAGGTTTAAAACATAGTCCAGATCGTCACGGGTGTAGTTGCCGTGCTGGTCGAAAAGCTGCAGAATCCGCTCATCGCGGTGGGCCGGGTCGTAAACGCCGGCAATGTAGTCGGGGGAGAACTGGAACAGGAACCAGAGCACCTGAAGGTCCTGGAACTCCTGGGGCTCCAGCAAGTCGTCCTCCATGATGGTCGCGGGCTTGAGGTTGTGGCGGGTCTTGGACCAGAGGTGTTTGTAACGGTGGCTGGCCTCGAAACTGGCGTTGTAGATCCAGCCCGAGTTCCAGAAATACTCGAACTGCATGGTGTGCAGTTCCAGCTCGGTCATGTTGGGGTAGCCGGTCTCGGGGTTCAGGGGCCGCCTGGCCCAGTCGGTGTGGCGGTCCAGGGTCTCGTTCTCGTTGTAATCCACCAGTTGCTCGATGAGCGAGGGCACCAGATTGTAGGTGATCTTGGTGCCCGGATAACGGGCCAGGACCCCAGGCGAGTCCACATACTCGGAGAGGGCGTGGACCCTGACCCAGGGCATCTCGTAGAAATTGGTGAGCTTGTTCTTGTAATAGGGCTGGTGCTGGTGGAAGATCAGGGCCAGATTGATGGCGTCGGGCTCCTTGGTAGGCAGGTTCTGGCGCACCTCGGCTTCCCCCGGAGCCTGGCTGGCGCCCAGATTCTCGATATGATGGTAATGGGTAAAGGCCTCGGACCCGCCGTTGGAGGCCGGGTTGGCAGTTGGAAAGGAGACCCAGACATTGCCCGCTGTCTGCCACTGGGCGAAGACAATGACCTCAAGGGCCGCGGGGCTGCCCAGATCGGACCAGGGAATGGCGATCTCGGTGATGGTATTGTCAGACCAGCCGACATAGCTATCGCCGTTGAAGCCGGCCCCCTGCCAGCCGCCGCCCGAATAAACGTCCAGCCCCTGCTCGCCGGCGCCGCCCGACTCGACCCAGAAGAAGTGGGTGGCCGCAAAAGGCAGGCTGTGAACCAGATACCAATCCTTGGTCCGGTGGCTGCCCTCGACGCCGCTGGCGTTGAGATAGATAAAGAGATCGGCGCCCAGCTCCTCGGAGCCGAAGTCGGTACCCGACCAGCCCAGATAGAGAGCCGACGAATCCCAGGTCAGATAGAGCGTGGCGTCGTTGCGCTGGCCCAGGATCTCGTCCTCGTCCCAGTCGGCCAGGTCGCCATCGATGGCGATGGTGTTGTAGCTGGTGGCCGCCGCCAAGGGAAAGGCCGAGGGCAAAGCCGGCGGATAGGCCGGGAGGAGCAGAGCCATAACCAGGATTATCGAGGCTACCGAGGAGACCGTCGCGCGCACAGGCGGGTCTAGCAGGCTGGCGATTTAACCCTTTGCGGGTGTTTTACGGAAGGGGGGGTTTGAAACCACAGAGACACCGAGACAGGGAGTTTGATCTGGGAGATGCTGTAACAATTCGTTAGTATTCCTGGTCGGTCAGGGCCGGTTGGCCGCCAACCAGCGCCTGGGAATGGCCTCCAGACCCCGCCGGAAGGCCCGCTCGTAGAATAGCTCGTACAGGGCCCGCTCGTACTCCCAGGCGTGGAGGGTGGCCTCCAGGTCTGCGCCCGCTCCCGCACCGGCGCCCGTGCCCATGCCCTCGGTCAGCTCGGCGGGAGCGGTGGCTCGCCAACCCTCGATAAGGGCCTGCCGCAGGGCGGGCTCCACCTCGGTGCGGGTGGAACCCGGGTCTAGGAGAATGCCACCCGGGAGCCCGGACAGCAGATAGTCCAAAGAACGCAGGCAACAGGCCAGGTCGCGCACGGCGGGGAAGGGGCCGGCACAGCCGGTGAGGGGCCCCAGGGGCTCTCCGCCCAGGTCCATGAGCCGGGGCTCGCCCGAAAAGACCACCTGGCCCAGATGAAAGTCGCCGTGGGTGGTCAGGGCCGGGCCCGAGGGCGGTAGATCGAGGGGAGCCACTCCGGCCGATCGGGCCAGCCGTTTCATTCGGGTGTTCCAGGCCGCCGGGTCGGGCTCCCGGGGGCCCGAGCCCAGCTCAGGGTCCGCGTCCAGGTCGAGGCAGCGGCGATGAAAGCGGCCCAGCAGGCGGCCCACGGCGGTCACCACCTCTACGGCGGCGGTGAGGGCCGCGGGGTCGCCCCGGCCCAGAGAGTCCCAGACCCGGTCGCCGGCGGTTTCGACAGCGCCAAGGTCGCAATAGAAGAGCAGCAGGTCTTGGTCGCCCCAGCTAATCCCGGCCAAGGCCGTCACCGCCAGCCCCTCCAGGCCGGCCAGGGCCATCCGCCGCTCCCGACCTCCGGCCAGTAGCCTCACCGACTTTGCCACTACCGTACCCGATGGTCCGCCGAGCCGCACCACCACGTTGGTGGAGTCGCCCAGGGGCTCGACCTCGACCACGTCCTCAAGCAGGTCGGTGGGCAGCTCGCCCCAGGCGTCGAGGTTTCCAAGGTTTCCGGAGTCCCCCAGGGCTCCGGCCAGGCGGGTCCAGAAGGCCGGCTGTCGCTCGTCCACCTCGGGCAGGGCCAGTTTCAGGGCGCCAAAATCGGTGACCAGGTCGCCAAGGCGCCAGAAGGGGGGCAGCCGCTCCGTTGGAGAGCTCAGCTCCCGTGCCAGGCCCCCGGGAAACCAGCGGTGGCGGGCCAGCCCCTCGAGGTTCACCCTTCCACCAACTGTCGGTAGAGCTCCAGGGTGCGGGTGGCGATGGAGTCCCAACCGAACTCCCTCGCTCTGGCCAGCCCGGCCCGGGCCAGTCGGCGGCGATGGGGCTCGTCGGCCAACAGGTCTTCCAGGGTCCGGGCCAGGGCGGCGGTGTCGCCGGGCTCCACCAGCAGACCGGCCTGGTCCACGGCCTCCACAATGCCGCCGACCCGGGAGGCCACCACCGGCGCGCCGCAGGCCATGGCCTCCAGGTTGATGATGCCGAAAGGCTCGTATAAGGAGGGACAGACAAAGGCCTCGGCCCCGGCGTAGAGGGCCCGCAGCTCGGCCAACCCCAGGGCGCGGTTGAGCCAGATAATCCGGGAGTCGGCTCGCACCCCGGCGGCCAGCTCCGCTTCCAGGGCCGGAGTGTCGGCGGCGCCTGTGACCAGCACCAGGCCGGTCTCGGTCTCGAGGTTGGCGAAGGCCGACAGCAGCTCGAATAGCCCCTTTTGCCGTGTGAGCCGGCCCACGAAGAGCAGGTAGGGGGGCTCGACTCCCAGGGCGGTCAGGGTCTCGGGGTCCTCGCCGGGGTGGAAGGCGGTGGTGTCCACGCCGTTGGGGATGACCGTCACCTTCTCCTCGGGGATCCGGTAGCTGGCCAGCAGGTCGGCCTTCATCCCGCTGGATACGGCGATGAGGTGGTCGGCCTGCTCCAGCCCCACCCGCTCCATCCAGGTGGAGAGGCGGCAACCGCCGGGTCCGAGCTGCTCGGCCTTCCAGGGCCGCAACGGCTCCAGGGAATGGACGCTCATGACCGATTTGGCGCCGCTCAGGGCCGCCAGCCAGTTGACGGGCTGGGCGCAGTACCAGGTGTGGCCGTGGACGATGTCGCCCCGGTAGGGCTCGGCGGCCAGGCGCAGCCCCCATTCCAGGCTGGCGGTGACCTTCTGCGGACCCTCTTGAGCCTCCGGTCGAGGATAGCGGCGCACCTTCACGGCTGCCGGCGGCTCAAGGACGCCACCCACGGTCTGGGGGCGCTTCCCGGCCCGGGCGCGCACCTCCACCTCGGCCCCGGCGCGGGCCAAGGCGCCGGAAAGGTGAGCCACGTGGACCCCCACGCCGCCGTAGATGTAGGGCGGGTATTCCAGGCTGAGTTGACAGACTCGCATTCGCATGAGCCTCGCAGGTGGGTCAATCTATTTTAAGAGGGCCCTTTCGACCCCCATGGCACCCATCGGTTACTTTTCCGCCGAGATAGGCCTGGATCCCGGCCTGCCCACCTACAGCGGAGGTCTGGGCATACTGGCCGGCGACCATCTGAAGGCGGCAGCGGACATGGGGCTCGAGGCGGTGGGTGTGACCCTGCTCTATCGCCAGGGCCAGGCCCTCCAGCGGCTGGAGCAGGACGGACTTCAAAGAGAACGCTGGACCGATTTCCATCCCGAGGCGGTGCTGGAGGAACTGGACCACCGGGTGGAGGTGCCTCTGGACGGTACCACCCTCCATGCCCGGGTCTGGCGCTACCGGGTGCGGGGCCGAAACGGTCACGAGGTGCCGGTGCTCTTGCTGGATAGCCACTGCGAGGAGAACCCGCCCGAACTGCGGGAGCTGGGCTGGCGGCTCTACGGCGGCGACCGGGGCGTGCGGCTGCGCCAGGAATACCTGCTGGGTAGCGGCGGGGTCGAAGCCCTGGAACAACTGGGCTACTGGCCCCTGTCCGGGGTCCACCTCAACGAGGGTCATACGGCCTTTGCCATGCTGGCCCTGTTGAAACGGGGGTGGAGCCGGGAGAAGTTGAAGGCCCGATCGCTCTTTACCTCCCATACCACCATACCGGCGGGCCACGACCACTTCGATTACCCGGACGTCCAGGAGGTGGCCGGCGCGGTGCTGCCCTTGGATATCCGGGAACTGGCCGGGGCCGAGCAGTTGAGCATGTCCCATCTGGCGGCGGCCCTCACCGGGCGCTGCAATGGAGTCTCCAAGATCAACGCCCGGGTGGCCGCCGGACTCTTCCCCGGGGTCAGGGTCGAGCCGGTGACCAACGGGGTTCACCACACAACTTGGACCGGCTGGCCCATGGCCCGGCTCTACGACGCCCACCTGACCGGCTGGCAGGAGCAGCCCGGCCTTCTGGCCCGGGCCGCCAAGCTGCCCCTGGAACCCCTGGTGGAGGCCAGAACAAAGGCCAAGAAGCGGCTGCTGGACTATGTCAACGCCGCCACCTATGCCGGGATGGCGACCGGGACACTGACGGTGGGCTTTGCCCGGCGGATGGTGCCCTACAAACGACCCCAACTGCTCTTTGAGGACCGGGAGCGGCTCATCGAGGTGTGCCGGGGCCGGGTTCAGTTCGTCTTCGCCGGCTCGGCCCATCCGACCAACGTGCCGGGCAAGGCCTTCATTCGCCGTATCCACAGCGAGGCCAAGGATCTGGCCGGCAAGGTGAGGGTGGTCTTTCTGGAGAATTACAGCATGTGGCTGTCGGCCAGGATGGTGGCCGGCTGCGACGTCTGGTTGAACAACCCGGTTCGGCCCATGGAGGCCTGCGGCACCAGCGGCATGAAAGCGGCCCTGAACGGCGGGGTCAACCTCTCGGTGCTGGACGGCTGGTGGGCCGAGGCCTGCCGCCACAAAGAAAACGGCTGGGCTATTGGCGCCGGCGAGGAGGAGCGCGACGACCTTCGCGACGCGGCCTGTCTCTTTGACCTGCTGGAGCGGGAGGTGCTGCCGGCCTGGGAGGCGGGACCCGAGGTCTGGGCCAAGCTCATGCGCAACTCCATCGCCACCAGCGCCGACTATACCGCCGAGCGGATGGTGGGTGAATACACTCAACGCTATTACAACCGCTTTGGGCCGTGATCCAAAGGAGGGTAAAGATGGGATCCCAAAAAGACGGCGACTCCCGGGAATCCCGGGAGAGGGTCCTCTTCGTGACCAGCGAGCCCTACCCGATCGCCAAGACCGGCGGGCTGGCCGACGTCGCCGGATCGCTGCCCCGGGCCCAGCACGGGCTGGGCCGCAAGGTCAC
>CAYSUX010000159.1:0-6951 GCA_964434315.1 uncultured archaeon | reverse complement strand
GGGGGCGCCCCGCCCCGGGGCGGGGCGGGGGGCGCCGGCGCTGTCCACCTCGGCCACCGAGGAGCCAGCGACTGACACACTCGGCAGATAGAAGGGCAAGACCTCGGCGTGTCCTTCAACAAAGAAGTTGTTGACGGCCACCTCGGGGTCATTGTCGCCGGTGTTGTAGGCCTGGACCAGGAAGGTCGTATCGGACGAGGCCTCCACATTGTCGTTGAGCTTGAGGTTGAAATCCACGGTCACCGTGCCACCGGCGGGGATGTCGGTCTTGTAGGTCTCGTTCTGGGGCCACAGCTCCGGGTCCACACTGTCCTGGGGGAAGGTGACGGTCCAGTCAGGGAGGGTACCGGGATACAGCAGCTCTATCGGGAAGTTGGAAGCCTCGAAGGCGGCGGTCTGGTTCAGGTTGACGATGGTCAACTCGTAATCGAAATCATCCCCCATCTCGAAGGTCTCTTTGCCATCGATGTAGGCTGTCCAGTTCAACACCGCCGCCGAGATGGTCGTCGTGTCGGTGAAGCCCGAATCGACACCGGTGATGGTGAATTCCATCTCGGGCATATCTCCGAGCTTGGCTATCGGGGGTGTGGTGATATCCACCCAAACATCGGTGTTGGCGCCCTGATCCAGTTCGACCTCCAGATCACTTTGAGTGATACACGCCTCATTGGTGTATCCATCCGGGGCGTTGCTGAATATGGCCTCTATCGTGTAGTTCTCATTCACGTCACCCGTGTTCTCCAGATTGATGCTGAACCGGTGGGTGTTGTTCACCGCCACCGGCACGAAGTTCTGGTTGTCGAGATTCGGATACGTGTCATCCTTGATCGTAATGGTTACTTCGGCTGCCCGTCCTTCGCCGGTCGTCTGAGGGCTTATTACAAGCAGGCTCAGAACGAATAATCCGGCCAACAGGAAGGCCGTGCCACGTTTTACAGTTTCATGCATTTTGCTCACCTGGGATTGTGCCTGGTTCCACGATACGAGCGATGTACGATCGACGTACCGTGTTGATTTGTGAATGTTAAATGATATATATGTTTTGTGGTACATTGATTTTTAAAAAAGGCAGGAAAGTGATGCGTTTTATTCAATATCAATGAAAAAATGAGTTGATTTGGCCATTCACATTGAAGTTTTTGTCAATTTTCGTATGGATTTATACCCGATGGGGCCGGGCTACGTGTTGATTAATTGAATGAGCCACACCGCTCCAGCCCCGGCGACCGGTATCCTGGCAAAGTGATATGGACAGGCTTTGGCACCCTCGGGTCGAAGGGTCCACCGTCTTCTCGGGTCGACCGGACCGGCGGTCAGGGCCATGGCGACCCATAGCCACACACTCACACTCACACTCACTTCCATATCCACACACCTCCACGCCCATACTCCCACTTACACCCATATCCACGTTTACGTCCACGCTCATGGGGTCTATCATTGGCAGGAAACCTCCCATTGCCGCTACCGGGAGGCGGGCGGCAGGCTAAGGTTTTTAATTGGAGGGAACTGGGGGAATCGGGATACTTTTGGTAAACTGCCAAGATTGTGAACGCGAACTTCTCGGTGACGAGAACTTCTGCCCGGGCTGCGGCCGGTCCGACCCTCTGGCTGTCATCTCACGCTCGGGTATCGACAATTTCCTATCCGACCCTCTGGGTAACTTCCTCTCCCCCATGTCCATACGTGAGGTGGGCTCTGACAAGGCCCCCCCATCCGCGGTTCAGAGCATGATGAGCGAGCCCTCCGGCAGCACCTCCAGCGGCACACCCACCAGCACGTTCACCGGCAAGATGGAAGAGACCGAAACTGAAAGACCCATCACAGGGAGCCTGGACCCGGAACCAGAATCCCCGAACGCCAGGTCCGAGGATACCACACTGGAGCCGGTGACCTGGGTGGCCATGGGATTGCGCGCCCAGGATCGGGGTGAGGTGGAAGAGGCCCTGGCCTGCTTCGAGAACGCCCTGGAGTTGGACCGGAGCTTTGTTCGAGCCTGGTTCCACAAGGGCTTTGTCCTGGGTCTGATGGGTCTGCACAAAGAGGCCCTGGAGGCTTTCAGCAGCGCGGTGAAGCTGGACCCCAAGGTGGCCAAGGCCTGGAACAACATGGGTGTCACCTATTCACAGCTCGATGAGCATGAGGACGCCATCGAAGCCTTTGAAAGGGCCCTGGACATCAAGCCCGAATGTTTCGAGGTCCTGTACAACCTGGGCATCTCCCACGCGGCATCCAGCAATATCGAGGAGGCCCTTGAGGCTTTCGACAAGGCCCTCGAACTGGAGGAACTTCACCATCAGGCCTGGTTCAACCGGGGGATGGCCCTGCTCAGGCTGGGTCGCAACCTCGAAGCCGTGGCATCCTTCGACCGGGCCTTGAAGCTCAGGCCCGAATTCCCCGAGGCCCTGGTCGCCAGGGGTCGGGCCCAGCTAAGCGCCAGGGATGTGGACGGAGCCCGTCGCTCGGCCGAGCAGGCCCTGGAACACGACCCGACCTACGGACCGGCCCACAGGCTTCAGGCCGATCTCTCCGAGGCCTGGGCCTAGCTGTCAGGGAACGGAACAGGGGACGCGACAGAGGACGCGACAGGACTGCCCGCCTACTGCGATGACGAATTGGTTCCACCACCCTGGAAGCGCCCGGGTTCCTGTTCGGGCATATCCGATCACTCACAACTCATATCTGATCACGCGTATCTGATCGTTCATTGCTGACCAGGCACATCTGATCACTTACAACTCTCCCAACTCTCCCAACTCTCCCAACTCATTACTGAATACTCCCAAAATTTTATATCCCACTGAGTTCATGGATTCTGGGGATACACCCATGGTGGAATTCGTCTCTGAGGTAACTGCGGCGGCACGTATGGTCGTTTTCATCGCCAGCTACAACTCCTACCGCTACGGTAAGCGCAAGGAAGATGACCTGGCTGTGCGCCGCCGGATAATGGAGGAACTGGAGAGCGGACGCCAGCACTGTTTGAACCTGCTGGAGACCGCCTACCGGACCAACAACATGGCGGTCGAAGGTGAATTGAAGGGATTGAGGGACAATCTGGACCTGTTCAAGAACGAGGTCCATCTGGCCGAGGTCGGCCACAAATATCCCTTTTTCTCGGAACAACGTTCAGCCAAGATGAAGAGTATGAAGAAGCTGGTGGCCCATGACGCCACCATTCTGGAAGAGACCGCCAGGTGCACCCAGAAGCTCTCCGAAATGGAACTCGAGCTGGCCTCGGGACAGGGTAACCCCCTGGCAGGGGTCAGGGAGGCCAAGATGGCGGTGGCCACCGCCCGGGGCGCGTTCAGGGACCGTCTGGCATTCATCAAAGGCAAGAAGGAAGTGTGAACATGGCAGCCATAGAACACTGGCGAGATACCAACGACATCCTGGCCAAGCTGGTGGACAAGCGGGACATTCGCGGATACGCCACCAAAGACCTGATCCTGGACCCGGGCGAGGCCGCGGTGCTCATCGTCGACGGTCGCATCGAGGATACCCTCACCCAGACCCGGCTCAAGCGGGTCGGCGGGGGCTGGAAGGGCTGGCTGGGACGCAAGCTCAACGTGGGCAAGGACACCAAGTTGCTACTGGTGGATGCCAAGCCATTCACCATGGAACTGTCGGTCAAGAGCATCACCTCGGACCATATCGAGGCTGCCGGCAAGGCCACTGTCGAGATGCAGTTCGATCTGAACGAGGCTCACCGGATCGTCGGCATGATCCGGGAGAAACCCATCTATGTCACCAAGGGGCTCTTTCGCAAACATCAGGAGGTCTCCAAGTATGTCATGCTGCTGACCAAGGAGAACCTGCATACCCGACTGGGAACCGAGATCTCCGCCAAGGTCTTTGACACCGTCATGGGCCAGTTCGCCGCAGCCCAGATCAGGGAGGCCGCGACCCAGGGCCGCCTGGACACAGCGGCCCAGATCGAGATGCGCAAGACCCTGGGTCTCTGGGGTCTGACCCTTCAGAACATCTATGTCAACTGGGACCTGACCGCCTTCGATAAGTTCAAGGCCCAGCAGGCCACCTCGGACATGACCCAGACCCACAAGTTGGAGCAGGCCGCCCGCGTCACCGATGCCGAGCGTGAGCAGAAGTGGAAGGACCAGCAGATGCGCCTGGAGATAGAGAAGCAGGAGGATGCCCAGGACGCCGCCCAGCTTGGCGAGCTCATGAAGCTCAAGGGTCAGATGAAGGAGCAGAAGATACAGGAATACCAGGAGACCGAGCTGGCCAAGACCCGGGTGGAGGCGAACCGGGATGTGGAGATGTCCAAACACTCCCTGGAAGGCTACAAGGATGCCCAGGCCACCGAGCGGGCCCACAGCCTCAACATGATGGGCGAGATGTCCAAGATCATCTCGGGCCAGCAGGGCGCCAGCGTCCCTCAGTCGCAGCACAAGCCACCCTCGGGTCCGACCTGCAACCATTGCGGAGCAGCTATCAAACCCAAATGGAAGGCCTGCCCCGAATGCGGCTGGGTCAAGAGCTAGGCCAGAAACCCGACCACGGACTCGGCCCTCGTCGGGTTAAAATCGACCCCTTCAGCGCAAGTTATTTTAGCTACTGCCGGCCTGTAAAGCTATGCAGTCTGTAAAGTGGGCCATTATTCTGAGTCTGATTTTAGTAACTACCATTCCCGGAATCGCGACTCTCGATATTCCAGAGTCCGAGGTTACTGGCTCCGGGGGCGGCGTTCCGACCTCGCCGGAATCGGGAATGGCCATCGAAGATAAAACGGAATCCAAACCCTGGTGGCAGGCCTACTCCAGGGATCGGGATCGGGACGGCATCAGCGACCTGCTGGCCTGGAAGCTGGACCAGGGCGAAAAGTTCTATCCCGCCGGCCAGGCCAGGGTGTTCGTACGTTACGACCATCAACCCACCGACTATGATGTCGCCGATCTGGAATCGGCCGGAGCCGAGGTGACCTATCGAGCCCGGTTTATCGATCTGCTGGGTACTACCATGCCCCGCGACCTCATTTTGGTTGTGGCCGAATGGCCCGGCGTGGTGATGTTGGATGATATCGGTAAAGCCGAGACCAATATGCACGAGGCCGTTCCGGCAATGGGCGTTGATCAGGTCTGGGCGGAGTATGACATCGATGGCGAGGGCATCACCGTGGCCATCGTGGACACCGGTGTCGACGGCCAGCACATGGGTCTGGACGACATGGACGACGACCCTCTGACCGACGACCCGAAGATCCTCAGATACTACAATGCCATAGAGGACCAAGAATATGACGGCCGGCTATCCGAGGACAGTGGAAACCATGGTACCCATGTGGCCGGCATAGTGGCCGGTACCGGTGATGGCGATACCGCTTCCGACGGTACTCGATATATCGGTGCGGCGCCAAAGGCCAATCTGGTCAACGTGCTGAGCTGTTGCGACGGTGATGTGGAGGACATCATCCGGGGTATCGAATGGACCATCGCCAACCAGGATCGCTTCGGTATCCGAGTAATGACCTCCAGCCTGGGGGAGCAACAGGTGGAATTCCATATCGATAACGACGGTTCAAGTGCCTGGAGTCAGGCAGTAAATGCTGCCGTGGAATCGGGCCTGGTGGTCACCCTGTCGGCTGGCAACGAGATCGGGGCCATGACCATTGCAGGCTGCAACACCATCGACTCTCCCGGTGACGCTGAACTGCCCATCACAGTGGCCGCTCTGGACAAGGACCTATCGTTGGCGTTGTACAGTTCGCGAGGCTACACCTCAGATGGTCGGGTCAAGCCTGATGTGGCCACCATCGGAAGTAACATCATGGCTCCAGCCGAGGGCACCGTTTCCGGCTACACCTCCAAATCGGGAACCTCCATGGCCACCCCTCTCATGGCCGGTATCGTGGCTCTGACCCTGCAGGCCAATCCGGATCTGACCCCCACCGAGGTAAAGGAAACCATCGTGGCCGGATACGCCATCGAACGGGAGATAATGCAGGAAAGTGACCCTTACACCAACGACTGCTCGGCCCTGGAGACTCGCCCGGACAACGAATACGGCTATGGCCAGGCCGATCCCATGACCTTCGTTGAGATTGCAGGCAACATCGAGAGGAACCTGTCGGTGGAATGGGATATCGAGGCTGTGGAGCAGGTGGTCAACGGTACCACAGTTTACATCAAACCGGAGATCCCGAACGGCACCTGGCTGACCGGCACCGCCGATACCGCGGGTCTAGCGGTGCAGGAAGGCGTCCAGGCCCGATTCGGCGCCTCGGATTGGTATCCGGCCGTCGACACCTCCGGAGGTGGCGACTGGTCCATCTGGAGGGTACAGGTCCCGGCCGAGGCGCCAAGAGGCAACCAGACCCTGTTTGCCCGCCTTGTGGTGGATGATCAGACCATGTCTGCGATCGACACCGTGAGCGTGGTGTTGCTGGACGAGCGGGCGCCGGTCAAGGATGAGGAGGATTCCGGTATCAGTATCTGGATTCCGTTGGTCCTCGTGATAACGGCGACTGCCGTGGTAACGATCTACAAATGGCCTAACGTCAAAGAGTCCTGACGGTGGAACCATGACCGAAACCATTGCCGGGAGCGAAGATGAGCGCCTGCCTGCCGCAAAGAAGCTGCTGGACGACCTGGTCGGATGGCTGGAGGGTCGCTGGGAGGGCGAGGGTGCCTGGCATTTTGCGGCCAACGCCCCACGTACCAGTCTCCTGTCAGTGGAATGGACCATGGGCTACGCCTACCTGGAGCTGAACGAGACGGTGAGGGACCCGGAGGGCAACGTGGTCCACGAGGACCGGGTCATCATCCGGGCCTGCCCCGACGATATGAAGCTGGCCGCCATTCACTTGCTGCCCCCTGACATGACCCCCCTGGAGATGCAGGTCACAGACGGCGGAAAGAGGTTGACCTTCGCGCCCGCCCCATATAGAGACAGGGGAGGCCCATCCAGGGATAGGGATAGGGATAGGGAAAG
>CAYSUX010000158.1:0-6973 GCA_964434315.1 uncultured archaeon | reverse complement strand
TCACTCGCGATCCTGCCTCCGGGGAGAAGGTACTCTATGGCGAATTCCTGTTCAACGCCCAGGGTGAGGATGTGGTGGCCGGCATCCGGACCCCCGACCCCATCGCCCGGCTGGAGGCCGGGATGCCCGAGGCCTTTGCCCAATTCCAGCAGGTCTGCCAGATCCTGGAATTACATTACCGTGATACCCAGGATGTGGAGTTCACCATCCAGGAAGGCAAGTTATGGATGCTCCAGACCCGTACCGGCAAGCGAACCGCGGCGGCGGCCGTACGCATCGCGGTCGAGATGGCCGAGGAGGGCCTGATCAGCCAGGAGGAGGCCATCATGCGTGTCGATGCCGCTTCCATCAACCAGCTCCTTTTACCCAGATTCGACACCAGGGCCAAGGAGCTCGCTGAAAAGGACGGCCTCCTGCTGGCAAAGGGACTCAATGCCTCTCCCGGGGGCGCCACCGGTCAGGCGGTCTTCACCGCCGACTCCGCAGAGGAATGGGTCGAGGCCGGCAAGCAGGTGATCCTGGTCAGGCCCGAGACCAATCCCGATGACGTTCACGGTATGCTGGTGGCCAAAGGCATCTTGACCCAACATGGCGGTGCGACCAGTCACGCGGCCGTTGTGGCCCGGGGTCTCGGCAAGCCATGCGTTTCAGGTTGCGAGGTCCTCGATATCGATGTGAAGGCCATGACCCTGACCGTGGGCGAGAATGTGATCAAGGAAGGCGATTCCCTGTCCATCGACGGTACCACGGGTGAGGTCTTCATGGGTCCGATAACCACCATCCAGCCGGACATGACCAAGGAGCCCGAACTTCAGACCCTGCTAGACTGGGCTGACGAATATCGCAGGTTGGGGGTCTGGGCCAACGCCGACTATCCCAAGGATGCCCAGGTCGCACGGAGCTTCGGGGCCGAGGGTATCGGTCTCTGCCGCACCGAGCATATGTTCTTCGAGGCCGAGCGGTTGCCCATTGTCAGGGAGATGATCCTGGCCGATACCGACGAGCAGCGGGAGGCCTGCCTGGCCAAACTGTTACCTTTGCAGCGAGCCGATTTCGAGGGCCTCTTCAGAGCCATGGAGGGCCATCCGGTCATCATCCGGCTACTCGACCCGCCGCTTCACGAGTTCCTGCCCAGCTATCCCGAGCTCATGGTGGAGGTGGCCAAGCTTGAAGCAGCCCGGAAGGATGCCAAGAATGCCAAGACCCTCGGGGAGAAGCGGACCCTGCTCGAGGCGGTGGAGGGTCATCGCGAGGCAAATCCGATGCTGGGCCTGCGAGGCATCCGGCTGGGGTTGTTGATGCCGGGGATAATCCGCATGCAGGCCAGGGCCATCATCGAAGCCGCCGCCAAGGTGATCCAAGAGGGCTTCCCGGTGAGGCCCAAGATAATGATCCCGCTGATCAGCCATGTCAACGAACTGGCGCGTACCAGGGACCTGCTGGAGCCGGTGGCCAGAAAGGTCATGGAGGAGGCCCAAAACGAGGTCGAGTACAAGTTCGGGACCATGATCGAGATCCCCAGGGCCACCCTCACCGCCGGCCGGATAGCCAAGGTGGCCCAGTTCTTCTCCTTTGGGACCAATGATCTGACCCAGACCGTGTTCGGCTATTCCCGGGATGACGCCGAGGGCAAGTTCCTGCTCAGGTATGTGGATGGCCTGGATACCGGCGAGGTCGATGCCGGGGGAGAGCCCATCAAGGCTCCCATCCTGCCCGCCAACCCGTTCCAGACCCTGGACCAGGAGGGCGTCGGCCGACTGGTCAGCCAGTGTGTCGAGGAGGGTCGTGAGGCAAATCCCGATCTGGAGGTGGGTATCTGCGGTGAGCATGGCGGTGATCCGGCCTCGATAGATTTCTTCCACAAGGTCGGCCTCGATTACGTGAGCTGTTCCCCCTACCGGGTCCCTGTGGCCCGACTGGCCGCGGCCCAGGCCGCTCTCGCCGAGCAGATGTCGGTTGTCCGGGATGTTTGATCTGATCTGATCGATCTGATCGAGAGCTGGAAGGGATGATCCCCGGCATCGGATCGGAGTCAAAGCAGCGCTGAACGTAATGCCGAATCACGAATCTTAGCCCTATGGAACCAGCCAATTATCCACGATATAGACCTGAGTCCGGCCATTGTCATAGAGCCTGACGAACGGCGCTTGCTCGAACTTGGCCTGCGCCGGCTCGCTCAGACCCTCGGCTACCTCCCACTGGGCCAGGGCGGCGTGGTCGCGCACCTCGTCGGAGAGGGCGACATAAGCGGCGGGACCTGAGCCTGCCTCTGGGGTTTTGACCCGCAGTTCGTCTTGTCCGCCCTTCAGGACCTCGGAGTGTAGCAGGCCACCGGCCAGGTCCCAGGTCGGCGTGGCACCGGCCAGGCCGAAGAGCATGGATGACAGCCGGTGGTCGGTGACCGTCCTTGGGCCGACCTCGGTCGGATCATGGGGACCTTCCAGCCCATCGCGGGCCCACAGGACCAGGTCCAGCTCCCGGGGGTTGGTGCCCTCCTGGAAACCGCCGAAGAGCTCTGGAGGGGGATAGGCCGTGAGGGCGGCGGCCAGTATCAGGCCACCGATGGTCATTGCCATTATCGAGCGGGCACCCAGACGACGCAAAGGCCCTGGGGAGCTCCGGGATCTGGATCTGGGTTCCATCAATGCCAGCAACAACACCCCACCGGCTCCCGCGAGCACGGCCAGCGATTCCATCAGATAGGGCAAATGGCGATAGGAGATGAGCTCATGGGAGTTGCTGGCAGCGGCCACTGCGAAGGAGACCAACGGCAGGCTCAGCCAGCCCAACAGCAGACCACCTCGTTGATAGGTGGGCAACACTCCTGGAAAGGCGGTCAGCGCCAGAAGGCCCACCAGGGGAAGCAGGAAGACGAACACCTCCACCGGTACCACAATGGTCGTTCCCGGAACACCCTTCAGGGCCACCAGGAGGGTCAATGCCAAAGCCCCGATGGCAAAGGCCCCCAGTTTCAACCCGGCGACCCGGGGGCTATCCAGCTTCGGTGAGATTACCAATCGGCCTTGCCATCGTGTCATCAGAAAAGCCACCAGGGTCAGACCGGTCAATGGCGCCACGAACAACATCACTGTGGGTCCGGGTTGTATGGCCAGGATCCGGTTGCCGAACGGTTCGGCATAGACCATCCAGTAGAAGGCTGCCAGCAGGGCCACTCCAGAGAACCAGATGACCCCTTTTATCGTCGGTGCCTCCCGTTCTTTGATAGGCAGGCCAAGGCAATAAAAGACCCAGGCGCCGAAGGCTCCCAGCAGGTAGAAGTAGAGTGAAAAATGGTGGGTGGCGATGAGGGCCAGGGTGACCGGGACAAGGGGCAGATACCAGCGGGGTCGTTCCAACGCCTTCAGGTGCAACAGGAGGCAGGTCAGGGCCAGGGTCTCGCCTGCGGTACCGGGCATTGGATGGGAGGTCGCGACCACATGAGGCAGGGCCACGGCAACCACTCCGGAGGCTATGATCGCGGCCAACCGATTATTGTCAAGCAGGTGCAAAGCCAGGAGAGCGACCAGCGGCGCGGCCAACCAGCCTGTAAGGGGCCCGGCCAGCCAGACACACCCGGCAAGCTTCGTTCCGGTAACGATGGAAAGGGTGCCCGCCCATAGCTCGAATCCCTGGAAATAGGGATAGGTGAAACCGAATCCCAGATAGCCCTCGATGAGCAGGAGGCCCTGGTCTGTCAGGTGGCGGGTCAGCAGGTAGTACTCTCCGCTGTCTGAACCCCAGATGGCAAACCGATAGATCGGCAGGACCCTTACGATGAAAGACAACAGACCGGTCAGGGTCAGGGCGCAAGCCAGAGTTCTACAACGGGAAGCCACGAGAACCCATCGGCGGGCTCTAAATAAGGCCCGTGGCCCGGGCAGCCTGCCTCCAGCCCCCTAGCCCTAGCCCTAATCCCCAGCCCCCTGCCCCCACCTTTTTAAGTTCGGCAGGCTCGTCGCCCGATATGGCCGTCAAGAAGGACCCTGGCAATACCGCCACCAAAAAGTACGACGACTTCTCCAACTGGTACAACGACCTGGTCGAGCGATCCGAGCTCTCGGACAAGCGCTACCCGATCAAGGGTATGAATGTCTGGCGACCCTACGGCTGGAAGGCCATGAGCCTCATCGACAACCTGACCCGAAAGCTGATGGACGAGAAGGGACATGGCGAGGTCTGTTTCCCCTTGCTGGTGCCCCAGACCGAGTTCCAGAAGGAGGCCGACCATGTCAAGGGCTTCGACGCCGAGGTCTACTGGGTCAAGCACGCCGGACTCAACGAGCTGGACGTGCCCTTGCTCCTGCGCCCCACCTCCGAGACGGCCATGTACCCGGTGTTCGCCTTGTGGGTCCGCTCCCACGCCGACCTGCCCTTGAAGACCTACCAGATCGTCAATACCTTTCGCTACGACACCAAGATGACCCGGCCCTTCATCCGGGTGCGGGAGATACACTTCTTCGAGGCCCACACCTGCCACGCCGACGAGGCCGGCGCCGAGGCCAACATCGACGACGACCTGGGCATCCTGGCCAGCCTTTGCCGGGACCTGTGCCTGCCATACCTCCTGTCCAGACGCCCTGAATGGGACAAGTTCCCCGGCGCTCACTACACCCTGGGAGCCGACACCTTCATGCCCAACGGCAAGACGGTCCAGATCGCCACCATCCACCAGTACCTGGAGAACTTCAGCCGCCCCTACGAGGTCAAGTACGAGGACGATAGCGGGGAATGGCGCCATGTCCACCAGACCACCTTTGGCATGTCCGAGCGGCTGCTGGGAGCGGTCGTGGCCCTCCATGGCGATGACAAGGGATTGATCCTGCCCCCGGCCATCGCGCCCTTCCAGATGGTCATCGTTCCCATCCTGGCCAAGAAGACGGCCGAGGAGGTCACCACCACCGCCAGGGAACTGGCAGGCAGGCTCAAGACCGGCGGCTTCAGGGTCCACCTGGACGAGCGCGACCGGCGGCCCGGTGAGAAGTACTACCATTGGGAGGAGCGGGGCGTGCCCTTGCGTATCGAACTGGGTCCGCGGGATATCGCCGCCGGTGTGGTCATGCTGGCTCGCAGGGACACCGGCGAGAAGTGTACCGTTCCCGACGATGAGTATTTAAACAAAAAACTCAACGAAACCCTGGATTCCATTGCCGCCAACATGCTTGAGCGAGCTACCGATGACCTGAGGGAGAGCCTGGCCCGGGTCCGGGATGTACGCGATGAGCCACCCGCCCACAAGGTCCTTTACTTCGGTTGGTGCGGCGACACCGACTGCGCCGATGAGATAGAGAGGGAATGGGACGTCAAATTCCTTGGCGTATGCGAAAAGCGTGACAAGGTCGCCATCGAGGCTCTCGGTCTGAGCCCGGTTGACGCCGAGCCCGGACCCTGTATCAGGTGTGGACGCCCTAGGATCCATCTCACCTTCGCCAGCAAGCAGATGTAATGTAAATGAAATGTAGTGTCGCGTCAACTTTCAAATGGTGGGTGAACCTCCGTTGCAAGTAGCAAGGAGGTTCATTCATCGCGATATTATAGGGATGACATGACAGTGGGGCCTGTCGCTTAATATCTCAGGGTCAGGCGGGCTCTCGAAGCGCCTATCGCCTATCCATCTACCATTCGAATTCGTCGGCGGAAGCCTCCTCGGCAGGCGCTTCAGTCGTCGTCGGTGCCTCGACGGGCGCCGCTTCGGACGGGGTGACGCCGGGAGGGGCAGCCAGGGTTGAGGCGATGGGGGTCATGGAGGTGGCGATATCGGTCAGGATCTTGGCCTTGGCCGCGTTCCCGTCCATCCCCTTCTTCTTGAGCTGCTTGAGCTGCTTGTCCATCTCCTTTTGCTTCTCCTTGAGCCACTTCTTGCCGGACTTCTTGTCCAGGTCCTTGGGGACCAGCTCTTCCAGGCTCTTGGGAGTGGGTGTCGCGACCGGAGCCGCTACCGCAACGGCGGCTTCGTCTGCCACCACGGCAACCACCGCCACCGCCCCGTCATCATCGGCGCTCACGGCTTCCACAGTGACGGCTTCGACCGCCACGGCGCTATCATCGTCATCGGCCACTACGGCAACCACCGCCACCGCACCATCATCATCGGCGCTGACGGCTTCCACAGCGGTGGCCTCGACGGCCACGACTGCCGGTTCGACCGCGGCATCAACCGGGTCCTCGACCACGGCTACGACAGCCACAGCCTCATCAGCGGGTTCTTTTAGTTTCGGTTCCGGTTCGGCGACGACCGCCTCGACGGCTACTACCGCCGGTTCGGCCGGGGCCACCTCCACAGCCACCGGTTCCGTGGCTTCGACCGCCACGACCGCCGGTTCGGCCACTGCCGGTTCCACAGCGACAGCGATCGCCGGTTCGGCCGGGGCCACCTCCACAGCCACCGGCTCAGCGGCCACGACCGCTGGTTCGGCCGCAGCTACTACCGCCGGGGCTGGCTGAACCGCCTGGGGGGTAGCGGCAACCGTCTCGGTGGGGGTGGGCGCCTGGGGGCCCAGGGAAGCAGCTATCTCGGATAGGGCCTTCTGCCGGGCCTCTTTCTCATCCTCAACACCCTCCTTCTTGAGGGCCTTGACCTTCTTGTTCAGCTCCTTTTCCTTCTCTTTCAACCACTTCTTGGCCGCCTTCTGGTCCAGTTCCTCGGGTACCAACGCATACAGGGTAGTGGGACCCGGAGCCATGGGCTGGGGCGCAGGAGTCGGTTGGGCCGCCTGGGGGATCGCGGGAGTGGTTGTAGCTGCGTCCACCATCGGCGCGGGAGCCACAGGGGCTGGTTGGATGGGGAGAGCCGGAGCCATGGGCTGCGGTACCGGTGTCATTGGCGCAACAGGGTTTTGAACGGGCATCTGTGGCGTTGCTACCGGTGCCGCAGTAGCGGGAGCTGCGGGAGCTGCGGGTAGGCCCGGTGCGGGTACGGGTGCGGGTGCGGGTGTGGGGGCTATTGGAGCTTGAGGAGTGGGGAGGGCCGGAGCCA
>CAYSUX010000157.1:0-7003 GCA_964434315.1 uncultured archaeon | reverse complement strand
TGACGCTGATAACCTGGGACCTGGAAGATGAGGAGGTGCTGCCGGACGGAAAGACGGTAAACTTTATACCTCTCTGGAGATGGCTGATCGCTCCTAGGTCGTAAGATGTCCCCCATAATCGACGTAATCTCCAACCAGCACGAACCCCTCCCCAGCCGCTTTCACGTCGAGAGCGAGAGCCCGCTGAGGCTGACCTGCTACTATTGCGAGCGGCTGGTGGAGGACGCCGAGGCCCAGTTGATTTGAGGTGAATAAATGATTTATAAAACCACCGGGCAATTCGGAGAATATGCCGTAGCTTCAGAGTTATGTAGAAGAGGTTGGATTGCAACCACTTTCACTCGCAATATGCCTGGTTTTGATATTTGGGCTATTAACATGAACTCAAGAAATGGTGTCACTATTCAAGTTAAAACCATAAGTTCAGGCGAATGGTCATTGAATGCAAAACACTTTATTTTATTTGATGAAAAGCAATTCGAAAATGGAAAGCAGGTTATTGTAGGAAAAAATGAAGTTAAGAGTGATTTTCATATTTTCGTAAGGATGAAAAATGAAAGAAGGGATGATGAGTTTTTTATAATCCCATCTATAGAATTACAGAAAATAATTTTCCGAGAATATGGCGCATTTCTATCAAAGAACAATGGTGTTAGACCAAGGAATCCAAAGACAACACATACTGCGATCAAGAAAGAAATGATTAGGGAATACGAAGAAAAATGGAAATTATTGTTGTCCCCATCTTAGTTCGTTCACAACTCGGCCAGCCGCTTCAGTAGCTCCTTGTTCTTTTCCATACTCTCTCTGGCAATCTCGTCGAATATCTCGTCTTCGGTTGGCTGTGACTTGGTCTTTGACTCAGTCATATACTTCCATCTCCTTAATCTGATTTAATCCTTTTGGCTTTCTTGTTCAGCCAATCCTTGATTTCCTGGTCTTTTAGCTTGTCCATGGCGACTGCCACTGTGAAACCGATGCCATCGACTACATCAACCTCCAAATACCAGCCGTGATGACGGAGGAAAACATCTGTGGCTTCAATGCCTGTCCGTTTATTACCGTCAACAAAGGGATGACCCTTGATAATGCCACCCAGGAGTTTGGCCGCTCTGGTGAATAGGTCCTCCTTTTGGAATCCCTCCAAAGCCTGGGTGATGGTAAAATCCAGGTTGCCATGGTTTAACATCCCCGACTCGCCGCCTGTCTCGTCGATTATCCGGTCATGAAGTCTGATTACTCGCTCGACGGTCAGCGTCTTCATCCTACCTCCCCCTCGCCTCGCCTACGGAACCACCCGATGCCTGTCCCTGGGAAAGAGCACGCACTCGCGCACGTTGTCGGCGCCGGTGAAGACCATGGTGAGACGATCCAGGCCCAGACCCCAGCCGGCGTGGGGCGGCATGCCGTAGCGGAAGGGCGCCAGGTAATGCTCGAAGTCGGCCACGTTGAGATCCTGGGCGGCGATGCGAGCCTCCAGCAGTGCCGGGTCGTGGACCCTCTGACCGCCGGAGGTCATCTCCACCTCCTGGTACATGAAGTCGAAGCCCAGCGAGTACCTGGCACTCATCAGGGTATCGAGGTTGGCTTTGGAGGCGGGCCCGGTACCCTCGTCGGCGTCAATGGCGTCAACGGTATCGTCGGCTTTGTCGGCTTTGTCGCTATCGGTGGACCCGGCATCCTCAGCAGTATCGGCGGGCGTGTCAATGGCTTTGGTAGCGGCAGGCTCACCAGTGGCTTCGGCCTGGGCGGCGGCCGCGTCGTCGAGGGCGGGCTGGATATAGAAAGGCTTCAACTCCAGGGGCCAACGGGTGATGAAGTAGAATCCCGACTGTGTCTCGGCAATGGCCCGGGTGGCCTCCATCGATAGGTCCTCGCCCCACTGGATATCGACGCCGCCTTTCCTGGCCAGCTCGACACACTCATCGTAGCTCAGCCGGGGCAGGGGCAACTCCACCGGGGCTATCTCGTGGCCCAGACGGGTCAGCTCCTCCTCGCAATCCTCGTTCAGGGTTTTGGCGCAATCGGCAATGACCTGCTCCATGACCTCCATGGCCTGCTCGTCGTCGGCAAAGCTCATCTCCATATCGATGGAAATGAACTCGTTGAGATGGCGGGGCGTGTTGTGCTCCTCGGCCCTGAAAGCCGGTCCCACCTCGTAGACCCGGTCCAATCCCCCGCTCATCAGCGTCTGCTTGTAGAGTTGGGGCGACTGGGCCAGGTAGACCTCCTTCTCGAAATATTGGACCGGGAAGAGACCGGTACCCCCCTCGGTGGCCGAGGCGATTATCTTGGGGGTCTGCACCTCCAGGAAGCCCTGGCGTCGCAGGCTGGCATGGGCCGCCGCCGATATGGCTGCCCGGATACGAAAGTAGGCCGCCACCTCCGGCTTGCGCAGGTCGAGGTAGCGATTTGTCAGCCGGGTCTCCAGCTCGGCATCCACCTTGTCGATGACTCCCAGGGGCAAGGGCGCCGCAGAGTCATTGAGCACCTCCAGCCGTTCCGGAACCACCTCGATACCACCCGGAGCCTCCTGGTTGGCCTTCACCTCGCCGGTCACCGATATCACCGATTCCCTGGTGACGCCGGTCCAGGCCTTGAAGTTGGGTTTGCCCACCTTTCGCTTGGGCAGGGTAAGCTGTACCACCCCGGTGTGGTCGCGAAGTTGCATGAAGGCGATGCCTCCCAGGTTGCGGGTATCCTGCAGCCAGCCGCAGAGGGTCTGGGTCGTCCGGCTGTCCTTCTCCAGGTCCAATCGACCACACGATCGGGTTCGTTTAATATTCACTGTCATTTGTTCGACTCCGCGTCTTTTCTTTAAATACCGCTCGTCTTGTAGCGTAATACCGCCGCCACACCGCCGAAGGCCCTCATCAGCAGCTCCCCTTGCTCTGATTCGCCTGATATCAGCTTCACCTTGGCACGTGAGGCCTCGGCCAGCTCCGATAGCTCCTTGACCATGTCCTGGGGCTCGCCCAGCTCGGCCGGCCGGCGGCAACTGGGGCACATGGGCGGCTCTTCCTTGGGTGGGGGTCCCTGGGTGGAGAAGCCACAGGCCGGGCAACTCAGTCTTACCCTCTCGGTGGGGAGCTGATCGGAGATGAGCAGAGTGTCGACAGCACCCAGTATAAGGTCGGCTCGCACCTGGGCCTCGCCATAGGAGGCCAGGCCGCCATCGGGCTTGATGACCTGCTTGATGAACCGCTCCATGAGCTCCTTTTCCCTGATGACCTGGACCTTGGCCAGGGTCAACCGGGCATTATCCACCAGTTCACGCAGGCCGCTCTCGTCGGTATAGCCGGTATCGAAGGTATCGATGACCAGCTTGCGCAGCTCGTGGTGCAGATACTCCTGGTTGATGAAGAAATCCTTGGTGGCGCCGGGTCCACCCACCAGGATGCCTACCAGCTTGAAGTCCTTGAAGATCTCCAGGACATGGTCGGCCACCCGCTTGTAATAGTCATGGGCCGCGATCTCGATGAGCCGCTCGAACCGGCGCTGGGACTGGCCGCCCTGACCGTGCTTCGAGGGCACCTGGGAGCCCAGGTTCTTCAATGTCATTATCCGCGAACCCTTGAGCAGACCCACGGTGGCCTCCGAGCGATCGATGACCAGCAGGCCGTAGACCTCCTTGACCTCCAGCATATCCTCCAGGGGTTCGAGATAGAAGCCGTTGTCACAACGGTAGAGAAAGGACTGGATCTGTTCGGGAGGTTCGACCACTTCTTGGACCATAGTCGTCTGGTCGGCGCCCTTGGCCACATGACCCACAAAGAAGACCACGCCGTTCTCGGGCGGTTTGCGATAGTTCTTGATACGACTCAAAATCGATTCGATGGCCGAGGTGACATTCTTCTTTGTCGATTTGGACTTGATGTTGCTGGACTGGGAGAACTCGTTGCGCAGATAGTTCGACACGTCGGAGATGGCCCGGTCGGGCGGGACATACAGCGATATCAACTCGGTGGCCCGACCACTGTGGGCGCGCAGCTTGTCCAGGGCCACACGGAACTCGTAGCGGGCCAGTTGGCTGTCGCCGTCGTCGTCCTGGCCATGAGCGCCTTGCCGGCTGCTTCCGGTTTTGCCTGATGCCACGGTAGCCGCCGATGGTCGTGGGGTTTAAATAAGGAGTCGGGGGGCGCAATAGAATTAACTAAAACCACAGGACTGGAATTCGAGGTTCATTTCATACGATGTCACAGGAACGAGCCACTTTATGACACCCCATCCAGATCAGGCGGCAGACCGTCAGGCCCACCACTGATGGGTCCGGGCGTAGTTGATCTCGGCGCTGATGATGTCCTTGAGCAGACCGTCCAGGGATTCATGCTGCCGGGCCAGGATCCTGGAGCCGACACTCTCGGCTACGCCCCTGGCGGCCAGGGTCAGCATGGCGGTGGCGCCGAACTCGTTGACCAGATAGGCGTTGGCATGGAGTCGCTCCACCAGTTTCCGATCGGCCGGGGTTTTGACCCGGGTCTTGCCTTGCCCCATCTTCTCGGCCATCTTGCGCAACGGCTCGCTGAGCTGGCCTTCGACCGGCAGGGCGACCACCATCTTGCCCTTGCAGCGCGGGCATTGCAAGGCCTTGGCTGGCGTTTGCTTGTCCCCGGCTTCCTTTATGTCCATGGCCCGGCGACGACGCTGGTTGCCGCAGTTCAGGCAGCAGAGTAACATGGCCCGGTTCAGCAGTCTCCTGTGGACGGCGGCCAGTATGGCCTTGTCAGGTCGCGGCGGCTTCAGGGCGTCCTTGTAGGGTCTAAGCCCGGCGGTGCCCATGGGTGTCGCCGCCGAGGCCTCCAATCGAAGACGACCCGCGCCGATATCGTCGATAAGCCGAGCCGTCCGCTCCACGTCCAGGGTCCGAAACAGCACGGTCTGCTCAGCCTCTTCCCAGAGCAGGGTTCCTTGATAGGATTCGGCCAGACGTTTCAGGCCCCAGCGAGCCATGTCGGCGCCCTTCTCAACGGCTCCGAACTTGCGGGCGATTGTCAGCAGGTTCAGCTTGAGCGCAAGCGAGGAACGCAAGGCCAGTTTTATCAGCGGCTCCACGGCCTCGGGTCGCAGCTCCCGTATGAACCGGACCAGTTCGCCCGGGCGCACCCTGCGTCCTGCTTCAAGCACCACCCGGTAGGCATCGGACTGGAAACCGACGGCAGCTCCCAGACGTTGGGCCAGCAGCGATGATAGCAACAGGCCGAGAGTGGCGTTGACCCGGGTGCCGCCGCAACATTGGAGAACCAGCACCGTGTCATGGCGCTCGACGATGAGCAATTCATCAGAGGGGACGGCTCCGGCCTTGGCCTGATCGGCCAGGTATCGGCCCACGACCTCTCTGGCGTTGTCGGAAAAGGGATAATCTTGCAATCGTCCCGAGGCTCTGAGCCGACCCACCTCCCTGGCCACCGACCAGGGCACCGGGATGTCCTCGCCCACCCAGCGGGGCAAGGCACCGATATCGGCCACCGGCGCCACGGTTACCTCGGTCTCGGACAGCTCGATGACCTCCCACGGCGCGCCCCGGAAGACGATCTTCTCCCCCGGAGCCAGGCCCAGGACAAATCGCTCGTCCAACCGGCCGATGGTCTTGCGCGTTGCCGTATCCAGGACCTTGTACGAGACCTCGTCGGGGATCATCGATATGTTATCGTAAAAATAGGTGCGGCTGCGCTTCTTTCGCTGTAATATCCGATCGTCGGGGTCCCAGTTTAGCTGCCACTGGCTGGCCAGTTGTTCGATGACCGCCTGGAACCTGTCGTATGTCAGCTCCCTGAAGGGATAGGCCCTGGCAAAGGTGTCATAGGCCAGCTCGATGGAAAGTTCCCCGTCGCAGACCACCCAGGAGAGCAGTTGGTTGGCCACCACGGCCAGGGGATCGGAGCGCACGCGGCTGGGTTCCAGCTCACCGGCCAGGGTCCTGCGGGCCACCACCGCTCCTTCCAGCAACTCGTCGGCCTCGGCGGCCACGACCCGTCCTTTGGCCACCAGTCCCATTCTATGACCTGCCCGCCCCAGGCGATGAATGAGCCGTGAGGCGTCGCGAGGCGAATTGTACAGCAGCACCAGTTGGGTATTGCCCACATCCATGCCCACTTCCACTGATGATGTGCAGAAGATGCTAGACGAACATCTAGCAGGTGATAGTCCCGAAGGTTTTTCTAACGAAACACAGAAGTATACCTCGGAAGCGGATAAAGTAGATAAAGCATTTAGCGATCTTCTTTAACACCTAAACCCACAGGGAGGCACAGGGTCATCAGGTGCCTCATTTTTATTATAGGGGATAAACATGGCAAGAGCTAAATCTAAAGCAGGTAAACTTAGCATCCACGAGATGCGCAGTTTAATCAATAAGAAAGCAGGAATGCCAGTAGCGCATGACTTGACTGCTGACAATCCTACGGAAGTCAAAGACTGGATTCCTACGGGATCTACGTGGTTGAACGGTATCATTTGTCGAGGACGAATGGCAGGTATACCAGTAGGTAAACTAAGCGAGATCGCTGGCATGGAAGCAAGCGGTAAGAGTTATATGGCAGCACAAGTTGCCGCTAATGCTCAGAAGATGGGCATTGATGTAGTTTATTTTGATTCAGAGTCAGCGATTGATCCCGGATTTCTAGAACACAGTGGAGTTGATCTTACGCAACTTCTATATCTCCAGGCAATGTCTGTCGAGTTTGTTTTAGAAACCATTGAAGAACTTTTAAAAACTAACAGCAATAAGATGCTGTTTATCTGGGACTCCCTTGCACTCACTCCAGC
This sequence comes from uncultured archaeon, assembly GCA_964434315.1. GTDB lineage: Archaea > Thermoplasmatota > Poseidoniia > MGIII > CAYLMJ01 > CAYLMJ01. Next base: position 238 of record CAYSUX010000157.1, on the reverse strand, counting down.
GATTAGTGATGTCGAGGGAACTTTTAATCCCAATGAGTCAGTAGCAGTGAAAGCGCGTGTGCTTGCCAAGGGTATGTCCAAGTTGGTTGTATCATTGGCAAACGCACAATCCACGTTGCTGGTTCTCAATCAGTTGAAAACCAACATTGCAGTACAGAACCCCAAGTATGCTACAGACAGTGAAAAGTATGTGTGTCCGGGTGGTAAGTCCATGGCATATGCCTATAGTTTGCGTATT
>CAYSUX010000156.1:0-7095 GCA_964434315.1 uncultured archaeon | reverse complement strand
GGTAACTACCATGCCCGTCGAAAACTGACCCTGATGAGGGACCTGCTCGAGTTCGTCGGGATCGATCCCAAACGATTCCAGATCTCATGGGTCTCTGCCTCTGAAGGCCTCAAATGGCAAGAGGTGGTCACCAACTTCACCGAGCAGGTCAGGGAGCTGGGACCCAATACCCAGTTGAACGGGGGTGAACGATGACCGATTACGATTACAAGACCACCACCCTCCAGATCCAAAAGACCGCCCGGCAGTGGCTTAAGGACAACACCGTCAAGTATGTCATCGGTTACGAGCGAGGTACCGGACCCCTGGCCAGACCGGTGGTGGTCCGCAAGCCGGAGGATGCCGGGAAGCTCGTCTGGGGCCCTACCTGTATCGATAACCTCACCCGCCTGGTGGTCAACGAGATGAAGGTCGTCCCCAAAAGGGGAGAGGAACCGGACACCACCCCCATCGGCGTGGTACTGAAGTCGTGCGACTCCAAGACCCTGGTGGAGCTCATCAAGGAGAACATCGTGCCCCCTGAGAGAGTTCATGTCATCGGTGTCAGGAGCACGGGTACCGTGGACCCTCGCAAGCTGGAGAAATTCCTGGAACAGATCCCGGCCAACGAACGAAACAACGCCCGGGTCGTTGACCGGGGTGGAAACTACACCATCGAGTATGAAGGTGGCAAGGTGGAGGTATCGTCCGGGGATATCCTGGCCGGCAAGTGCCTGGTCTGTGTGACCCACAACCCGGTGATCGCCAGGATCGTTGTCGGAACCGAGATCGATGAACCGGCCACGGCCGACACATACCCCGATCTGGCGAAGTTCGATGCCATGTCACAAAAAGAGCGATGGGAATACTGGGCCGAGCGGATGGAGCGGTGTGTCAGATGCTACGCCTGCCGGAACGCCTGCCCGTTATGCTACTGTGAGGAGTGTATCTTCGACAAGGAGAAGCCCTATCGCTGGATCGAGCGGAGCGTGGACCTGAAGGAGAACTCCTTCTATCATATCATCCGGGCCATGCACCTGGCCGGTCGCTGTGTGGACTGTGGCGAGTGTGAACGAAGCTGCCCGGTGGACATACCCCTTCGCCATCTGAACCGCTTCCTGCTCAAGCGAGCCAAGGAGCGATTCAAGATATTCCCGGGCATGGACAAGGAGGCCCCGCCGATGTTCGGCTCATATGATGTTGACGACTCCCAGGAGGAGATCTGGTAGGAGGTGATGATGTGAGCAAGGTGATAGAGAAAAAGAAGCTCGCCGGCCTTCTAGGAAAGCTCTCCAAATACGAAGTGTTCGGCCCGACCGAGAGCGGTGGTTCGGTACGATTCGCCAGGCTTGACAGTGACCCTGAACTGGATTTCGACAACTCGAAGAAGCCGCCCAAGGAGGTCTTCTTCCCCCAGACCGAGAGGATGTTCGATTTCGCGGTCAAGGACCATGTCGTCACCGGAGTGAACGAGTCGGACGGCCCGGCAAAGCCCTTACTCCTGCTGGGCGCCAGGCCCTGCGATACCAGGGCGATGCTCAGCCTGGATAGGCTCTTCAACTGGGACTACAAGGACCCCTACTACGATCGACGGCGAGACAAGGCCACGGTCATCAGCTTCGCCTGTGCCCGACCGGCCAGCAATTGCTTTTGCACATCGATGGGGGGCAATCCCGCGGGTACCGACGGAGCCGATATGCTCTGGACCGATATCGGTGCCTCCTATCTTGTGGAGTCCCTGTCGGACAAGGGAGCAAAGGTCGAGAAGGCCGTCGGCAAGCTGTTCGGCAAGGCCACCGAAAAACAGATCAAGGCGGCTGACAAGGTCAAGCAGGAGGCCGAGAATTCGATGGCTCACAGCTTCGACCCCGCCGGCGCCAGGGAGGCTCTGCAGAAGAGCTTCGACAACGAGTACTGGGAGGAGCTTGCCAACCGTTGCCTGGGCTGCGGCATCTGCACGTTCCTCTGCCCGACCTGCCATTGCTTCGATATCAACGACATAACCTTCAAGGGCCGTATGTGGCGGGAGCGCAACTGGGATACATGCCAGTTCGCCTACTACTCCATCCACGCTTCCAACCACAATCCCCGGCCTGCCCGGACCCACCGGCAACGCAACCGCATCTACCACAAGTTCCTGAACATGAACGAGCGACTGGGGGTTCCCGGCTGTGTGGGTTGCGGAAGGTGTGTGGCCAACTGCCCGGTGAACATCGATGTGAAGGAAGTGTTGTCAGATATCATGGAGGTGGCCTAGTATGTCCGATAATGTCTACAAGCCCCATCTGGCTACGGTGTTGAACATCGATCTGGAAGCCGGGGGCGCCCGTCCCATCCGTACCTTCAGGATCCAGGTGGATGACAGGAAAGCCTGGCCTGGATTCGTCCACAAACCCGGCCAGTTCGGGTTGTTGAACATCTTTGGTGTGGGTGAGAGCGTCTTCGCCATATCGTCACCGCCCAGCGACAGGGGGATAATGGAATTCTCGGTCATGCGGGTGGGGAACGTGACCACAAAGCTCCACCAGCTCCAGGTGGGCGACAAGGTGGGGGTCAGAGGCCCTTACGGCAACATCTTCCCGGTCAAGGAGTGGAAGGGTAAGAACATGGTCTTCATCGGCGCCGGCATCGGCATATCCCCGGTCCGTTCGGTCTACCAGTATGTCATCGCCCCGGAACACCGCAAGGATTTCGGTGATGTCACCTTGATCTACGGCGCCCGGACCCCGGCCGATCTGGCCTACAAGGCCGAACTCGAGGAGCTGGCCGCCCGTGACGACGTGGAACTGTGGCGCTGTATCGACTGGAAGTTCGGAGCCAAAGGACCCATCGAAGGGGACGCCGAGGCTGGCTGGCCCGCCGTTAAGATGAAGGACCCGGGCAGCACCAAGGTAAGCGGCAAGGCTGCCAAGAAGAAGATGTTCACCGCCTTCGTGCCCCAACTGGTGGAGGTCGTCAAACCCGCCCCCGACAACTCCATCGTCGTGACCTGCGGCCCGCCAATCGCCATCAAGTTCATCACCCAGGCGCTGGAACGGCTGGGCTGGCCCGCCGACCAGATCTACACCACCCTCGAGAATCGGATGAAGTGCGGTATCGGCAAATGCGGCAGGTGCAACATCGGTTCCACCTATGTCTGCAAGGACGGACCGGTCTACACCCATGCCGAGGTGCTCAAGCTGCCCCAGGACGATATGTGATAGAGGACTGACCGGCCCCTCGCCTACTGTTAGGCATGAGATGGCCCTCGACGGCAACCGCACGGCGGCGAGGCGGGCGGCTGGGCTGGTGGCGCGTGGGCGATATGTGAGAGAGAGTGAGAGAAAAACAGAGAACGTTCACTCAAACCTCAAATCATCGGCTCTTCTTGCCTGGGGCACCGATGCCTCGATACCCTCCTCCACGCCTGGAGTTGAAAAGGCAACTCCGCGGGTTCTATGCCCGCGATCCACCGGACCTTGAGGGTATCAGCGACGTGGGTCACCGTCATTTCCGTGTCGTTTTAACCGGAGGTCGCTTTCTCAAGTTGAAGGACCGCATTCGAGTTCCCCAACAGCTCCAGCGTTGGCTGTTGAAGCTGGCGCCCGGCGATGTCTACTATTCCACATCCACCTACCTCAACCCCACCATCGTCAAACCCCGTCCCAAGAGCCGCGAGGGTTTTCTGGATTCCGGCCTCGTATTACGCCATGATATAGCCTTTGACATTGACGTCCCACCACTTTCACTGCGTAATCTTGAAAAGGCTCGGTTAGAGGCGTTGAAGGTCCACCGGTATATGGAGGCCGACGGCTATACCCTCAAGTACATAGCCTTCAGCGGTTCCAAGGGCTTTCATATTGTCTTTGAGGACCCTGACACAGAGGTCATAGCCGACCCCTACGACCGTGAAACAGGGCTAATTAAAAAACGCACGGCTCTCGTCGATGAGGTTATAAAGAAAGAGATCAAGATCGACAGTGCCATCACCAAGGATACTCGACGTATCATCCGTGTGCCCGGCACAATTAACTCGAAAACCGGCTATGCCTGTACGACCCTGAAACTGGATGAGCTTGAGGTGCCGGTGAAGGATTGGTTGCCCGATGTGCCTAGGCTTCCTGTATTTGCAAAGATCGGCCGTATACCCTGGCCCCGAATACCTCTACCAACCAAACTGCTACGGCCTAAGCCTGCTAGAAAATATCAAACCGGCATATTCTACACCACCTTTCTGCTCAGCCCGGTTCTGGGTCTTGTGGGTCGCCATGCCATCCTGATGTCTTTTCCAAACAAGAGCCCCGACCGGATAGCCACCCGCCTCGAGCCGCTTGTCGAACGCTTTGGATTGACCGATATTTACCTATTTACCCTGGCCGACCGGGTCCAGGCCATCTGCCTCAAGACGGTCCAAAGGAACCGGCTGCAGAAGATACTCGAGGCCGCCGGAGCCGCCAATGCCGCCCATGCCCGAAAGTATGACCTGGCCTCCATCCGGGTCGGCCCCCTAGTCAACGAGCGGCAGATCGAGGTGGACCCGCCTGTCAGTTACTGCAAGATCGTTGTTGCTCCGGCCGAGCGGAACCTGACCACATACGTGAGCGCGGGACACCTCCACTTTCTGAAAAAACACGGATTGGACGGCCTTGACTACCCCCAGGTCCACGGCAACCGGCAGTTCAAGGTGATGGATTCGGTCCTCCAGATCTGAGCCACCTGATTTAAATCTGGTGACCTATCCCGCTTTTCACCCCAATGATTCCCGGTTTACCGGGAAGATGATGTCGATTTCATCGACCGAGTACTATCCCGGGCGGTTGAACGGGGGTGGTTCTCCGCCCATCCTTTCCAGGTGAAATGCATGGGTTTTCTTGACCGGCTGTTCGGACGTAAGGGGGTTTCGCCTCCGGGCTCTCCGGCGGGGCCGCGGTTCCGGTGCCCCCGTTGTCAGAAGAAGTTTCGCACAAAGCAGGAGAACCCGGCTCGATGTCCCAGATGTTCGGGACCTCTACCGGACGGGACCGCTGATTATGTGGACCCCATCGCGCTCAAGATCGTATCAACGGAGCCACGTCAGCGACGCAAACGGGGCGCTCCAAAGCCACCCAACTATCCGAACTACCATCGGTTGATGGTATGGCTCACCTCCCGGATGGGTGTCATGGAACCAGAGGACCCCGACCTCCATTCGCGTATGGAGGATATGGTCCAAAAGGTAAAGGCGGCAACCAATAAAGATATGCGAAAATACCTCAATGGCCTGGAATCATATGTTCACCACAACACCTATCGAGTCATGCTGAAATCTCCCTATGAACCGGTGAAGCCAGCCGAACTTGTCGAATCGAACACCGAATACCGACCGAATACCGAATAGAAAATCTCATAGCTCGCCTTTGCTTGTATCAGGACATGTTAGCCGAGTTCAGCGTGGCCCCGGCGGGCCTCAAGAGCGGTATGTCCGAATATGTGGCCGGGATTCTCAAGCTCATCCGTGAATCGGGTCTCGACCATGAGCTACACGCCATGGGTACCATCGTGGAAGGCGAACCGGAGGCGGTCTTCAAGCTCATCAAGACCTGTCATATGAAGATGCGCGAGCAGGTCGACCGGGTGGTCACGACGATCAGGATCGATGACCGGGTCGGCGCGAAGAACAGAATAAAGGGCAAGGTCACCTCGGTGGAGCGACGCCTGGGCCAACGGTAATATAAAATAAGATGTCAATAGCGTGGACCAGCATTCACTTTTAACCTGCCATCCATGGCCCTCCATGGCGTACCGGTTACCCTCGGCCGAGGAGGTCATCGCCACGGTAGAAGCCGTGCTGGCCGAGCAGGGGACGATGGGGTCGCAGACGGCCCTTCACCGGCACGTTATCGATAGACTCCGGGCCAGTGACCCGGATTATCGACTGGGTCCGGGCCGCCTGCGCAGATTGGCGATCCGCTCGGGACTGGTACGGATCGTGGTCCATACCAGGGCCAATTCAGATCCAGGGCCGACGGAACTCTGCCCGGTATGTCACGGGGATTTCGAACCGATCAGGAACACGACGCTCTACGGCGGGGAGATAACCCTGGGCAACCAGTGCAAAAGATGTGGCTTTTCCACCGGCAAGGATTGGCGGGAGCCGGCCAGGTACATCTTTCACGCGGTCTTGCAGATGGCCCCTTCGAACCTCGACAGCCCTCAAAGGGTCTTTACCGTGGAGGAGCGAACTTGAGGGTATTTGCCAAACGGGGCATCTGCCTGCAGGAGAACGGAAGAGAGCTCTGGCTCGACCCGGGCAGGGCACGCGAAGACGGCATCGTGAGTCATGGCCACTCTGATCACCTGGTCTCCAAGGCCCACATGACCGAGCCCACCCTGGACGTGCTCAAACTGCGCCACGGTCGCGCTCACGGACAACTGGCGCCTCTCGAAGAGACCTTCAAAATCAATGACTTCCAGATCACCCTCCATCCGGCGGGTCACTGCCTTGGTTCGGCCATGGTGATGGTCGACAACCTGCTCTACACCGGGGATTTCAATCCCACCGGTTCCATAACCGCCGGCAAGGCCGTACCCCGCGATTGTGACATCCTGATCATCGAATCGACCTATGGCCGTCCCGACCGCCGCCTGCCCCCCCGCCAGGAGGTCATACAGGACCTCTGGGCCTGGTTCGAGGCGGTTCTGACCAAAAGCCCGGCCATCGTCGGGGCCTATGCCCTGGGAAAGGCCCAGGAGGTCGTGGCCCTGGCCAACGCCCTGGGAGTGCCGGTGGCGGTCTCCGAGTCGGTGGCCAGGATCTGTGACATATACGTTCGCCACGGGGTGCCGCTGGAATACCGGCGCCTGGGTGAACTCGACGGCTCCGAGCTGAATGATCCCAGGGTCATCGTTCTGCCCAATGGACAGGCCATTGGAAAGAAGGTCCCGCCCATGATACAGAAGATGAAGGCCAAAGGGGCCCAGGCCGCCTTTGTCTCGGGATGGTGCTCGTTCTACTCATACGCCAGTCGGGGAGCGGACGCCCAGTTCCCCATGACCGATCATGCCGATTTCGACGAGCTCATGGATTTTGCCTCGGCCTGTGGTCCCAAACGTATCTTCACCGTCCATGGTTCCAAGAAGGAGCTGGCCCGTGAACTG
>CAYSUX010000155.1:0-7199 GCA_964434315.1 uncultured archaeon | reverse complement strand
GCGCCTTCGGGCACCATCGACCTGCGTTATCTCATGGGCACCAACGGCTCCTACTTCACCCTGCCCATCCCCGCCAGCCTCAACGTCGATGATGTACCCGAGGAGATCATCCGGCCCATGCTCCCCGGTGGTGTCAACCTCACCGTGGAAGAGCGGGTCAAATGGTTCCTGACCTACAACGAGTCCAATCCTTCCCTTTACAACCTGTGGAACAACGAGACCGGCAAGGAGACCAACATCCAGAAGATCGTCTCCAACCTCTCGGCCTATTTCCTGGCCTTCGATGGTGATAACCCACCTGACACCCACGACCCCAACTCGGGACAGGATATGTTCCAGTGGCTGGCGGTCAGGGGTAAGGGCGCCTGTCGCCATCGCGCCTTCCTGTTCACCACCTCGGCCCTGGCCATGGGAGTGCCCACCCGCTATGTCCAGAACGAGCAGCACGCCTTTGTGGAGGTCTTCATACCCGATGGTACCGGAAATGTCACCTCCGACCAGTGGCACCGCATCAACCTGGGCGGCGCCAACGTGCCGGTGGACGACTTCCCGAGACCGGACGATGACGACCCGGAACCTGGCGATGATTTCCGCTTTGGCGAGAACGAACCGGGTGACGAGAGCAACATGACCGGTGACCCGGTCTACGTCACACTGTCCGAGGTTTTGCCAGCCGACGGCGACAAGGTCACCCATACCTTCACCGCCACCGGTCATGTGGCCAACGATACCGACATGCTTCCCGACTTCGCCGTGGGTCTGGGGCTGTGGGACATCGGGCAAGCCTACCCCATTGTCGAGGTGGGTCAGGGCGTGACCAACGATACCGGCTACTTCTCCATCGATTTCACCGTGCCCGGCCAGATCCAGCGGGGTCTCAACGAGCTCTACGCCGCCTCCTACGAGACCGGTTTCCTGGGCGTATCGTCACCCTTGGAAATGGAGATATCCGCCAACTCCACCCTGGCCTCCAATGTACCGGCCTCCATCGGCCTGGGACAGGAGCTCATCATCACCGGCAATCTGAAGGATATCGGCAACCTGATGGCCCAGGAGGAGGATCTCGCGTTCAGGGCCTGGCGGGCCGGCGATTTCAAGAACTGGCTGGGTGAGACCACCACCAACGAGCTGGGTAACTTCCGTTTCAATTACACCATCTCGGACCACCCTTCCATCGTGGGTAACGACTGGCGTATCTACTCCTACTTCAACGGCTCGACCTACCTGCACAACACCTCCACCTTCGGCCCCCTGAACATCATGACCAGCTCGGTGAACCTCACCGCCGCGCTGGAACCGACCACGGTCATGCTTGACCAGTTGTTCTGGGTCAACGGTTCGGTCTCATCGGAAGCCTGGGACAAGGGGTTGATCCAGGTGGAGATGGGCGGCAAGATACTGAAGACCGAGGCTCCCTCGGCCGAGAACTGGAACCTGGAGGTCATTGCACCCAACGATCTTCCTGCGGGCAACTACTCGGTCACTGTCAGCTTCCTCTCTCAGGACATCTCCTACCCCGACGAGCGGGTCAGCCTTGAGATCACCCTGATCGGCACCTCCGAGGTCACATTGGAAGACGCCATCGCCGTGCGGGACCAGGAGCTGATCCTCAGTGGTCGGCTCAGGGACCACCTGGGCGATCCGATCGGGAATGGTCCCATCACCCTCGAGTGGCGGGGAAGCCATCTGGCCGACCTGATAACCGAACTCGACGGTTCGTTCGAGCATATCTTCACGGTGCCCATGGCCGAGGCCCTGGGTGTCATCGACATCGGGGCGCTCTTTGGTGGCAACGCCTTCCACACCGCCTCATCCGACAATGCCACGGTGGAGCTCTCCCAGCAGCCCCTGTTGACCATCGACAGCCTGGTTCCGGCCGTTCTGTTCGTGAATGACCGGTTCACGGTCAACGGGACCTTTACCGCCGATAATGGTTCGGATATGGACGATACGTTGTGGTTCTCGATCAATGGCAATCCGATGGACTCGTTCATGGCCCGGGATGGCGAGTTCACTTTCGATTTCACGATACCCGATCTCCCGGGCTGGAATGTGGGTGAATATGACCTCGAGGTATCGTACAAGGGCAACAGCTCCCGATGGGCTCTGTCTGTGGAAGATGATACCACCTTCGAGCTGATGAAGGAGGTCCACCTGACCTTCGAGGGTGACCAGGTCCACCGCGGCGACCGGATCAGCCTTACCGGCACTGTCAAGGATGAACTGGGTCATGCTCTGGCCGGTCTGGAGCTGGATGCAAAATGGGGTGACAATGTGCTTGCGCAATCTGTCATCACCGATTCCAATGGCCTCTTCACCTTCCCCTACACCGTACCCAACGCCCAGTTGCTGGGCCCGGTGACCGCCACCATCACCTTCGATAACGCCACCGACCCCTACTATGTGGCCTCCCAGGTCCAGGCGCTCTTCATGGTGGTCTCCGAGCTGACCATCGATCCCCGGGGCGGCAAGGTTTACCGGAATTCCACCATATCCCTCTCGGGTACCGTGGTCGATGACCAGGGAGATTCCCCGGACCAGGAACTTCAGTTCAATGTCTTCTGGGACGGCGAGTATCTCGACCGGGTCACCGCCGACACCTCGGGCGACTTCAGTCTCGACCACTTCTTACCCGTGGACCACCCTCTGGGTTCCCACCAGCTTCGAGTGAACTTCACCGGTTTTGGCTGGTACCTGCCGGCCGAAGGCGATTCGAACTTCTTTGTCTGGGCCAATACCACCACGACCCTGACCGAATGGGAGACACCGGTCATCGTCGGCGACAAGCTCACGCTGGCCGGGACCATCTACAACGATCGGGAGCAGGGACTTGACGGCAACGTGACGTTGCGCTGGGACGGCGGCTTCAGGGCCCTGGTGCCCCTGGTCGCCGGTCAGTTCACGACGACCCTGACCATTCCCAACACCGAGTTCGCCGCCGAACATACCCTGCAGGCCCGCTGGCCCACCGGCAACTATCTGGAGGGCTCCAACGACATAGTGACCATCGTCGTCCAGAGACCCACCAATCTCTCGGCCGATCCCGGTGTCACCACCCGTGATTCGACCATCGCGCTGACCGGCCACCTGAAGGACCATCTGGGCCTGAGGGTGACGGACCAGACGATAAGGGTCTTCTGGGACGGTCTGGAGGTCGGAAACACGACCACCGATGGCAATGGTGACTGGACTCTGCCCTACTACCTGCCGGCCAACGAGACCCTTGGCATCCACAATGTAACGGCAAACTTCGAGGGCTCGACCTACCATCTGGCCTCGGACGCCGGGGGCCGTTGGGAACTCTGGACCATAACTGAGCTTTTCTATTCGGGACAGGAGATCGACCGGGTCAACAACTTCACCATCAATGTACGATTGGTGGACGACCAGGATGTCGGCCTGGCCTTCCGGAACGTGACCTTTTACTGGCCCGGCATGGACAGCGTCAACCTGACCACAGACAACGAGGGTTCTGCCAGGTATGTGATGAACCTGCCGGACTACCACCCTCTGGGGGCCCTGTCGGTGGGTCTGAACTTCACCGGCGAACCCTACCATCACCCCAGTACCAGCACCGCCTTCTACGACATATGGGCCAATACCTCCATCATACTGACCATGGACGATACCGCCATGGCCGGCAGTGACGTGCCGTTCAACGGGACCTTCACTGACGATGTGGGCAACCCCATGTCCGACCTTCTGAAGATCTACGTCAACGGCAAGCAGACCTACGCCGATCCCGTGACCAACGGAACCTTCAACGGCAATTACTACATCGCCCCCAAGAACATCTCGGCCATCTATCCGGTGGAGGTGGTCTACCTGGGCAATGAGATCGAGTTCTACCGCGGCACCACTGCCGACCTCAACCTGACCGTGCGTCACAACAGTCGCCTGACCCTTGATCAGGCCACCGGCCTACTCAACGAATCCCTCGTGGTCAACGGAACGATGCTGGATGAGGCAGATAATCCGATCAATGAGGCCCAGCTAGAACTGCTCGAGTTCACCTGGGACGGGGACCCCATCACGGTCGATCTGACCAATAATGGCAATGGCGATTTCTCGGTCGAACTACTGTTCCCCACCGAGGATGTGGGTATCCACACCCTGAACGTCAGCTTCAACGGAGATACCTTCTTCAATCCCTCTGCGGCCGATGCGCTCGTAACCCTGCGGGGCCGGACGATCCTCACTCTGGAAGTCCCGGAGGTCGTCGGTGAGAGGGTCCTGTTCACCTCCACGGTCACACTGTCCCTGGAGGACGGGAGACCGGTGGGCGATGCCAGGATCCTGGTATGGCTGCCACCGACCGAGGAGAAACCGAACGGCACCAACCGTCTGCTCAAGACCGATGAAAATGGCACTGTCTCGTTCAGTACCACCTACACCGGGACCTACACCAGTGACAACAGCCAACCCATGCTCCTGAAGGTGAGCTATCCGGGAGACAACTACCATCTGGACACCTCTACCGAGCAGAACATCGCCGCCATCGCCCCTGCCGAAGAAGAGGATAATCGCCTGTTCATCTTCCTGGGCATCATCGGGGCAGTCGTGGCCGGTGGGGCGGTGTTGCTGGGCCAGATGTTCCGGGAGCGCCATCTGCGGCGGGTCAAACAGGTCATTGCCACCACTGCCGACGCCCTGGAGCGCGGAGACGATTACAACGCCACAGTCTTCGAATCCTATGTGAACCTGTGCCGGATCCTTCAACATTACGGATACCTGCGCAAGGAGCACGAGACCGCTCGCGAGTTCGCCCAGGCCCTGGAGGCGGCATTGCCCATCGATCATGAACCGCTCCAGAAGCTGACCCACCTCTACGAGAGGGTGGATTACTCCGAGCACAGGGTGGAGATCATAGACCGCGACGAGGCCATCGCCTCGCTACGGTCCGTTGAGACCTCCCTGAGCGTCTGGTCCGAGGCGCCCGCCACCGCACAGTAAAGATTATACCTGTTGAACGCCTCGGAGGGTATACTCATGGCCGGTCTTTCCAGGCGTCAAGGTATAGTGCTCCTCGTGGGGTCGATCCTGATCACAGCCACTTTCGTCTACCCCTATCTCCTGAACTGGGGGGGACGCGAGCCTCAGCTTTCGGTCTACGACGACGACTGGAACGACCTGCTCTGGTTGCGAGAGGACCTGGAACAGGACCAGGATTACGATGTATCAACGATACTCTCATCGGTGGTGGTGCTCGAGGATGTCGAGGATCCCTTCAAGACCCTGTTGATGGTGATCGGGAACGAGAAGGGCTATACCGACCTCCAGCTCGAGGTCATCACCAACTTCGTGCGGGATGGTGGCAACCTGTTCGTGGCCGGCGACTTCGACCAGTCCAGCCAGTTGGCCAACCTCTTCACCTTCGACTATGCAGGCTATACGCTGTGGGATGAGAACTTCGTGGGTAACACCTCGTTCATCAGGGTCGAGACCGAATTGAACGGCACTCCCTACCAGCTCGTCTTCAACGAACCCACGGCCCTGGTGGCTGGAATCGATATCCCGCCTGGCAAATGGAAAGGGGACGAGTCGATCCAACCCCATCCCCCGTTGGCCAAATCCTCCCGCCATTCCTGGCTGGATTCCGATGGGGATGGTTATGTGAGTCCCGACGACGATGACAACAACGGCAAGGGCCAGTTCCCGCTGATAGCCTATGCCTCGGTCAGTATCCAGAACCAGCGAAGAGGCCAGGCCTTCTTCTTTGCCGACGCCTCCTGGTTGACCAATTCCATGTGGGACCGGGAGGATACGCAGAACGAGAACCACCTATACCTGCTACACCTGATCTCCACCATCCTGCCCGATGGGGGAACGATAATCTTTGACGAGTCGATCCATACCCAGAAGGATTTTCCATCGTCCTTCTATCAGTCGGTGTTGAGCTTCTACTTCACGCTGTCAGGCGACACGATCCTGATCAAGTTCCTGAAGGTCATCACCTTCATAATCATCGCCTTCGTTGTCATCTACGCCTTCCTGCAGGCCAGGCAGCCCGCGGTATGGCGCCATTCCTACCGGGTCAACACCTATACACCTCACCCCTATCATTATGCCACGGTCGGTCCCCGGTTACGAGAGGTCTTTATTAACCAATTGAAGCTCAAGTTGAATCTCATGGACCTGCCTCCTCCTGACAGACCGGATGAGCAGGTGCATTACATCAGAACGGCTCTGCAGCGCAGACAGGTCGCCCTTGATGCCCAGTTGAGCCAGTTACTCTTCGAACCTGCCAGGCTGACCCCGGATCAGGAACAGGTGGTAGCCCAGAAGGTTCTCAGGTGGGAACCATGACCCAAGACCCAGACGGACCATTTGCCGAAACTGACTCTCACTATGACGATGACGAGGAAGCAGAAACCGAGGATGATCATTCGCCTCGCGGCAGCGGTGGACATTCACTAGGACACCTGTCGATCAAGCAGACCACCGAGTATCTCGGAGCCATCGAGGGGGAGGTCTCCAAGGCCATCCTTGGCAAAAGAGGCGTCATCCGCATGGTGCTGGCAGGCATGCTCTCCAACGGGAATATCCTCTTCGAGGACTTTCCCGGTCTGGCCAAGACGCTGCTATCCAACTCCCTGGCCGACGCCCTGGGCTGTGAGTTCAAGCGGGTCCAGTTCACCCCCGACCTGCTTCCGGCTGATATCACCGGCTCCTACTTCTTCGACCCGGCCGAGAACCGATTCAGCTTTCGGAAGGGGCCCATCTTCTGTAATATCCTGTTGGCCGATGAGATAAACCGGGCGCCTCCCAAGACCCAGGCCGCTCTGCTGGAGGCAATGCAGGAAAAGCAGGTCACCATCGAGGGTACGACCCACGAACTGCCCAAGCCCTTCATCGTCCTGGCCACCCAGAATCCCATCGAGTACGAGGGCACCTATCCCCTGCCCGAGGCCCAGGTGGATCGTTTCCTGATCAAGCTCTCCATGGGATATCCCGACGAGGATGTGGAGACCCAGATACTGTCCAATCGACAGGACCGCCAGAAGGACGATGTGGACCTGAGGGCCATCACCGATCCCCGGGTCGTGCAGGCCATGCACCAGGCGGTGGAGGAGGTCTATGTGGACCCCCGCATCCTGCGTTACATAGTCAAGATAGTCCAGGCCACCCGGGTCGATCCCCGGGTCGCGGTGGGGTCATCTCCCCGTGGTTCCCAGGGGCTGTTCAAGCTCGCCCGCGCC
>CAYSUX010000154.1:0-7245 GCA_964434315.1 uncultured archaeon | reverse complement strand
GGGATAGAGGGAAGCGGAAAAAGGGAAGCGGGAAGAGGGATGCGGGAAGAGGGATGCGGGAAGAGGAAGGGGATGGGCAGGCGGTTGGTAAGAAAAACCTTTACAGGAGACCGCCGATATCCCAACCATGACCGATATGCTCGAGACCGAATACACGGTAAGGCCGGGCAGGCTTGTAACCGGCGTGACCCGATTCTTTTTTGCCTTGTTCTTTGTATTGATGGTGGGTATTCCATATTCCATCTACAAGTTCGAGGGCCTCGGACCCGAGCTCTTTGGCGTATCCGCGTTATTATGGGCCATATTGATCCCCTCGACCCTTCTGGCCTGGAGCGGTTCACCTCAAAGCTACAGGATATCAAAGGGCGGGGTCACCATCATCAGGCCCCGCAAACCCATCTTCATCCCCCTCGGGACCATCACCGCCATCGAGAAACGCGAGTTCAAGGTCCACCGGCTGGTTCGTAAATGGGGTAACGGCGGTCTCTTCTCGTTCACCGGGACCTTCTGGAACAGGACGGACCGCACCATGTGGTTCTGTACCAGGAACAGCAACTTCGTAATGATCCACGCCCATCGCAAGTATGTGCTCAGCCCCGATGAGCAAGATATGTTCATGAACCAGCTTCAGAGCCATATCGACCGGGCACAAAAAGACCAATAAGTGTTGTTGTCTTGGGTTAACCCATGGTCAGCCTTCCGGAAGCCTATGCCCGCCTTGTCGCCTACCAGGGAGGACGGGGTTCGCTCATCACCCTCGAGGGCATCGACGGCTGCGGCAAATCGACCCAGCATGACCGTCTGGCAGCCCGCCTGAAGGCCGAAGATCTCCCGGTGGTGGTCTCACGGGAGCCCACCGACGGCGAACAGGGCCGCAGGATACGTGAGCTTCTCTCACAACCCGGAGCGCCCGACCGGGCCATGGCCGAGCAGCTTCGCGACCTCTTCCTGGCCGACCGGCGCGACCATGTGGAGGGCCTTGTCGAACCGGCTCTGGCAACCGGCAAGCTGGTTCTTCTGGATCGTTACTATCACTCATCCATCGCCTACCAGGGCGCGGCTGGCCTGGATCCCCAACAGGTCAGGACCGCCAACGAGGCCATCGCCCCGGTACCCGACCTGACCTTCATCCTCGACCTGCCGGTGGAGGTCGCGGCGGGCAGGCTGGGCAGCCGGAACATCAAGGATGCGAGAGAGGCCGGGGAGGACAGGACGTCCGTGGAGGATGAGATACTCGTGGAGGATGATGTGATGGTGGAGGATGATGTGATGGTGGAGGATGGGGTGATGGTGGAGGATGAGATACTCGTGGAGGATGATGTGATGGTGGAGGATGAGGTGCTCGTGGAGGCCAGGCAAGCCGGGCAGGTCGATGGCTTTGAAGCCAGCCGGGATTACCAGGAGAGGGTCAGGCAACAGTACCTGGCCCTGGCAAGCCTGCCCTATGTCGAGATCGTGGATGTCACAGACGATATCTCCACCATCGAGGCGGCCATCTGGAAGGAGCTGACCAACATTTTCATCGTCAATACCCGCCGATGACAGGTATCCTGACAACCCTTTTCCATCATGACCCGAAGCCCGACCGAGGGGGGAGGAATCTAAACCGAGGTTTTGTCCCGACCTGATTGTCCCGACCTGATTATCCAAACATAAAATGATTTCGGCATCCTTAAATATGAAAAATCCATGAGCCAAATACCTGTTCGGGGTGTAACACATGGCTGACGACGAAATAATCGACATTGATGATCTGTTCTCTATCGAGAAGATACTGGTAATCGTAGGTTCCATTCTGGTGATACTGAGCGTCTTCTTGACCTGGTCAACAGTTGAGATCGACTATAAGGACACACTTCAGGATAATTATGAAGGATCATGGAAAGGCATGGAGATCAACGATGAAAAGGGTGATGAAGACTCAGGAGGAGTTATGCAACCATACCATGCCTATCAGATGCCGGTAATGGTCTTTGGGATCCTTACTCTGGTCGCGGGCGTTTTGAATAGGCATTATATGGACGGGATCATGCCCTTGATAATGGTGACCCTGGCAGTCCTGACCATCCTTTTCGCCGGAATGAACTATGGGGATGTAGCCGGTAACAACGCAAGATTCATTGAAGATCTTGATGAAGCCAATATAGCTGGAGAGGCCAAGAACGGCATCGGTCTCTTCCTGTGCGTGATCGGCTCGCTCATCGCTTTCATCGGAGGTATCATCATCCTGGGCAAGCTGGTCAAGGAAGGAGAAGGGGACATCAGGCCTTTGCTCCATATCGAATTCGAAAAGAAGCCCAAGGTCGATCTGCATGACGAGATCACAGAGGGGCACTACATCACCTCCAAGACCGCCAAGCGCTACCACCGCTCCAAATGCCCCTATGCCAAGAACATCCCCCCCAGCGGGGGCACCATGGTGACCAAGGAAGAGGCCGAAGCGCTGGGCAAGACGCCCTGCGAGTGCCTCAAGATCAAAGATGATGATGATTAGGTCCGTCCCGATCCTCATCTGAATCTACACCCCCTCGCGGGTCACCCGCACCGGGTACAGACCCTCCCGATCATTCGGTCGGGAGGGCCCTTTCTTCTTTTTCAATACCTTTCAGTCAGAGGGCGAACCATGGCTGGCTTAGGACTTCGATCCACACACTGGAATAGCGTTTGAATCGTTGTCAATTTGATTTTATCACCGAAAGCCTGTTATAAGCAGGTAATGGATGCACCGCGACGATGTTGGCTGACGACTACCTGGCAGTCGGTATCTTCGCTGTGATCGCCCTGCTCTTCCCTATCTTGACGCTCTTCATCGGCCGTTATTTCAGGCCCTCCATGAAGACCCCGCTCAAGCATACCACCTATGAATGCGGAGAGCCCCCGGTGGGCGAGGCGATGATCCAGTTCCACTTCCAGTACTACATGTTCGCCATCATCTTCCTGGTCTTCGATATCGTCGCCATCTTCGTTCTGCTGGGCGCGTTGG
This sequence comes from uncultured archaeon, assembly GCA_964434315.1. Taxonomy (GTDB): domain Archaea; phylum Thermoplasmatota; class Poseidoniia; order MGIII; family CAYLMJ01; genus CAYLMJ01. The sequence continues at coordinate 4,262 of CAYSUX010000154.1, read as the reverse complement.
TCTACTACGAGCTGGCCTGGGAGGCCCGGGGCTTTCTGGGTGCTTTTGTGGCTCTTCTGCTTTTCGGTCTCTACTATGTCCTGGGCAAGGAGGATGTGATCTGGATATGACCCGCGAAGGCGCTCCATCTCCCGGTCACGAGGACCGAACCAACTGGCTGGCCCTCAATTCCGACGATCTCCTGAAGCTCATCGACGATGCGGGCTACAAGGCCTCGGACAAGCTCGGGTTGAAGGCCCTCGTCAACAAGATCGCCAGTCCCATCTTCAACTGGGCCCAACGATACTCTCCCCATCCCCTTCATTTCGGCATCATGTGCTGCGCCCTGGAGATGGCCGCCTCATCGGCCCCGGATTACGATGCCGAGCGGTTGGGGGTCATCTACCGTTCATCACCCCGGCAGACCGATATCCTGCTGGTCAACGGCCCGGTCTCCAACAAGCTCAAGCCAAAGCTGATAACCCTGTTCGAACAGATGCCTGAGCCAAAATGGGTCATCTGCATGGGGGAGTGTTCCATCTCCGGAGGCCCTTACTGGGATTCCTACGCCGTGGTACCCGGCGCCGACTCGTTCCTTCCGGTGGATGTCTACATCCCCGGTTGCCCGGTCCGCCCCGAGGCCCTGCTCCATGGCTTTCTGCAGTTGCAGCGCAAGATAATGGCGCAACGCAAGGATGTCTTCCTGAACCGGGAGGGAGAATAGGATGGCCCGGGCGCAGGAACTGATGGATGAGCTCCAGGACCTCCTGGGTGGCAAACTGGCCAGGATAACCCGCCTTAAGGCCAATGTGGTACGTGCCGAGCTACTCCATTCGACCGACCTGGCCCACACCGCTGTGTCCCTGCGCGACAAACTGGGCTTCAACCACTGCTCTTTGCTCACCGCCGTCGATCACATCGATTCCTTTGAATGTGTCTACCATCTTTCCAATACCCGGCGGGCCACGATGCTCGAGCTTCATGTCCTGGTCCACAAGGACGAACCCAGTCTCGCCTCGCTGGCCCAGGTCTGGGAGGGCGTCAACTGGCACGAGCGGGAGGCCTACGACCTGATGGGTATCGAGTTCACCGGCCATCCCGATCCCGAGCGCATCCTGCTGCCCCGGGATTTCCAGGGTCACCCCCTGCGCAAGGATTACGTCTACCGGATCCGCGAGGAGGAGTGGTGACCATGGCCCGGATGTGGATCTCCATGGGCCCCCAGCATCCCATGACCCATGGTCTCTGGACCTTGCGGGTCCTGGTGGAGGGCGAGACCATCGTCGAGGCCCGACCCGAGATGGGTTACCTTCATCGCGGAGTGGAGAAGATAGCCGAGCGACGCCGTTACTTCATGAACACCGTGCTGTCGGACCGCCTCTGCTATGGCTCCTCCATGACCTGGACCCACGCCTACATCGCCGCCGTCGAAAAGCTCATGGAGGTGGAGGTCCCCGAGCGGGCCGAATATATCCGCGTCATCGTCATTGAGCTCCAGCGACTGGCCTCCCATCTGATGTGGCTGGCGGCCTTTCTGCCCGACCTGGGCCTTCTCACCGGTCTGCTCTATTCCATGCGGGAGCGTGAACACTGCCTGCGCCTGCTGGAGGGGCTCTCAGGCAACCGTCTGCTCTACAATTACATCCGTATCGGCGGGGTCGGAAGGGACCTGCCCGCCGGTTGGCCCGAGGCCTGCGAGCGATCCCTGCGCCATATCGAGGGCAAGCTGGTGGAGTACGAGCGATTGTATGACCAATCCACCGTTTTCCGGATGCGGACCGAGGGGGTGGGTATCATCCCCCGCAGCCCCGGTCTGAACTGGGGCATCACCGGGCCCAACATCCGGGGCTCGGGTTCCGACTTCGATATCCGATCCCATGACCCTTACAGCATCTATCCCGAACTCGATTTCACTCCCCAGGTGGAGAAGGCCGGGGATTGCTTTGCCAGGCACCGGGTCCGTATGCGGGAGATGGAACAGTCGATCTACCTCATCCGTCAATGCCTCGAGAAGATACCCTCGGGACCTCTGAGGAGCGAGAAGGTGCCCAAACGGGCCGAGGGCGAGGCCTTTTCCAGGACCGAGGACAGCCGGGGAGAAGCGGTGATGTATCTGGTGGGCGACGGTTCCCGTCGTCCCTACCGTTGGAAGATACGCTCTCCCATCTTCACCACCGTCTCGGCTGCCAACCACTACCTGCGCGGCTACAAGGTCGCTGACATTCCGGCCATCCTGGGCTCGGTGGACATGTGCATCGGGGAGACCGACAAGTGAGGTGAACCGATGGCGTCATGGCTTTACGAGATCTGCCGGGACTGGGCCGCCACCCCCACGGTCAATCTGATAAACATGTTACTGGGGCCCCTGGGCGATCATTTCGGACCCGCCGCATCCCTCGAGAAGTGGATGGAGGGTCCGGGACTACATGTCATTACAACGGCGGTGGTGGTCATCATCGCCTTTGTGGCAGGCATGCTCAATCTGGTCATGATGGTCTACATCGAGCGCAAGGTCGCCGGACGTCTGATGGACCGGCGGGGTCCCATGCTCTCCCTGGCCTCCACCTGGCTGGACCATCAACCGGCCACGGCCCCCTTCATCTTCTCGGGTTACGGCTTCATCCAGAACATCGCCGACGGCCTCAAGCTCTTTGGCAAGGAGCTCATCGTTCCCGACAAGGCTGACAAGGTCATCTACACCGTGGCCCCCATCATCATAGTCGCCTCCTCGGTTCTGCTTATCACCCTGGTTCCCTATTCCAACCGCTTCGTGGCTTTCGAGGGCCTGGCCGGCATCCTCTTCGTGATGGCCATCTTCGCCATCGCCCCCATCGGCGTCCTGACCGCTGGTTGGGCCTCCAACAACAAGTACTCGCTCATCGGCGGTATGCGTTCGGCGGCCCAGCTCATGTCCTACGAGGTGCCTCTGCTGCTGAGCATGGCGGGGGTCTTCCTGGTGGCCGCCTCCTACAGTCCGATGGATATCGTCGAGCAACAGAAGGCCGTGACCTGGCTGGGCATACCGATGTGGAACATCATTCCCCAGTTCCTGGGATTCTGTGTCTTCATGGTGGCCATCCTGGCCGAGGTGGAGCGGGTCCCCTTCGATCTGCCCGAGGCCGAGTCCGAGCTGGTGGAGGGCTGGACCACCGAGTATGGCGGCATGCGCTTCGGTCTCTTTCTGGCGGCCGAGTATATCCGTGGCTTCATCGGCTGTTCCATCGCGGTGATCCTCTTTCTGGGAGGCTGGGCCGGTCCCAATCTCTCTGTAACGATAGACCACCTGGAGTTGATGGGCCTTGGAATTCCCACGCTCCTGCTCTTCGCGGTCCTGGGACTGGGTACCCTGGGCCTACTTATCGGTCCAGCCTTTGCCGGTCCCAGGGCCTCCATGGCCAACCAGATGGGTTGGGGTGTGAAGGGAGCCATCGGCGGCATGGCCGCCGGGTTCATCCTATCCCTGGTGATGCTGGGGATATTCCCTTTCATCCAGAACCCCCTGGGTCTCCCTGACATCCATCAGGCCGTCACCCTCTTGCTTCCGGGACCCGAGGTCTGGTTCCTGGCCAAGGTCTGGATACTCTTCGTTCTCTTTGTCTTCATCCGCTGGTCACTGCCCCGTATCCGGACCGACCAGATCCTGGAGTTGGGCTGGAAACGGCTCATGCCCCTGGCCCTGCTCAATCTGCTCATCGTCATCGGACTCGACATCGGCTACGAACTGCTCATCAGAGGTGATGGCTGATGTCGGTGAGCTCGAAGAGCAAGATGACGCCCTGGGAGAAGCTACAGGGCCTGCTCGTTCGTCCATTGTCCGTGACCGGCGACCAGGCTATCAAGGCGGTTCTCGGAACCCCCCAGACGATCCTCTACCCCATCGAGCGGGCCGAGGTGCCGCCAACCCACCGGGGCCAGAACGCCGTGATCTGGGACCTCTGTATCGGTTGTGGGACCTGTCACGAGGTCTGTCCCAACAAATGCCTGAAGATGAAACCGGTGGAGATGGACCCCGATCAGGCCGACCGGTGGCACGGTTCCCACAGAGCCAAGTTCTGGAATCGGGCCCTGCGCCCGGCCATCAACTTCGGACACTGCCTCTTTTGCGGCTTCTGTGAGGAGTATTGCCCCACCGGGGCCATGACCATGACCGACTTCTACGAGTTGGCCGACTACTCCCGCGAGGTCCTGATCTACCATCCCCGTTCCCTGAAGGTCGATCGCGAACCCGTTGCTCACCAGGAGCTGTCGCTTACCAATTACGTGGAGGAATCTCCCGCCCTGGG
>CAYSUX010000153.1:0-7274 GCA_964434315.1 uncultured archaeon | reverse complement strand
CCATGGTGGAGTGGTGGGACAAGGCCAAGGAGGCTGCGGCGGCCGTGGCGGCGGCTGTGATGACGGCGGTGAATGTTATTGTGGATATGATTATTGATAAAGTCAAATCTATTTTATTTCCTGTTATTTCCTCAATAATATGTTCTATTGGTAATTATATTGAAAGTATCGTTAATTCCTTCATAGGTTTTATTAATGAAATTCGGTGGTTTAATGATGATAACTATACAGATGCAGAAACGAGTGTTATTAATCAACATTTAAAAGCAGCAAATGATGCAAGATTTGGATTTGTATTGTCCTTTTTTGGTTTACAAAGATATGGTGAGTCAATTCAAAATTGTATGAAAGATGTTTTAAAGATAATTGAACCAATTCAGTCATTAATTAATCCTCAAGAATTATTATTTATATTACTTGGAAAATTTGCACCTGATTCCATTGAAAATGTTATTAATTCAATAGTGGAAACAGCAGGTGATACTATAGAATTTGTTTTTGAAAAAATATTATCATTATTTTTTTCAAAAGAAAATAGTTTAGTATCATTATTAGGATTAGATTTAACGAGTAATACCAATAATAATGTCACAATGGGAAATATTGAAGTACCTTGCGTGGATACTATTCTTAATTACCTAGAATCTGACAGTATGATACCTTCATCATTAATGAATGCGATTCAATTAATAGTTGATGAATGGGATAGTGGAGGTCGTGGCGGCAATTTGGTTAAACGTCTTATTTTTATCACTCTGGTACCTGGATTGGCATTTGGGATGATAAATTTACTTGATAAATCTATTTCAGAACAAATTGCAGAAGGGGCTAAGTACGTCACTAAAGGAGTTAGAGGTATCACTTCAAATATTAAATCAATCTACAATGTATTTGAAAAATATGGAGAAAAATCATTTGGTATTTCTACTTCGTTAACATATTTAGGGTGGGTCTTTTCTGCATGTGGGTGGTTTGTATCTGGTGCAGTGCCAGATTCTATTGCAGAATTCTTTTTCTTTATGGCGGCTTTCACCGCATCTTCAGCTTTGTTAGTTTCACTGCCTACTTGTATACAATTTATAATTAAAAACGGTAAAACGAACCCATATGTTGCAGGCGGAGCTGTGGGCTTATCGTCATTAGGAATAATGTTCAACTATATGCAATGGAAATCTATAAAAGATAATGAATCTCCACCAAATCCTTTTGGTGTTATTGGTTTATAGTGAAATAAATGGTACCCAATGAAGAAGAGGTTATACCATTATGTACTATCCTGACTAGTGTCATGTCAACTTTAAAATGTCGGGTGAACCTCCCCGCTATAGGGATGACATGATACTAGTCGAGCGAATCCACCGTGAACCCCTCTTTCAAGGAATGATGGTTAGTTGTCAGAGCGGCATTTGGTAATAGGATCATCGATAAGGCAAAATCCTGGTAAAATTCCAGGAACAATCATCGCAAATTGTCGAGAATCAACTTTAAAACGTAAATCTGTGCTATTCGTCCATATTCCTAAATCTCCGCTAGGTTTCCATTTATATGTCTGGAATGTTATATGTGGTAAATGGAACATATTAATATACGCAATGAATTTAACGAAGAATGTGATTTTAATTAACTTTTGATTACTATCCATTTCATTAAACCAGTTACGTTGTAATTCCAGGTTATTCAATATCCATCTGTGTTCATTCTTTCCATCAGATATATCCGGTTGAATAACTTTTTGCTCTAGTTTAAAACTATCTTCAATTAATTTTCCATTATCCAATACTCCGATAAAATGGACTTGGATTTTTTCCATGATATGTCTATCATCTAAGTTTCTAATGTGGAAACTTGAATTAATGATTTTTTGGATGTCTTTTTCATTATTCTCTTTCATAGATTCTGTTATAATTTTTGTTTTCATATGAAAAGAAATTTCACATGGCGTCATTGAACTGTATGAATAAATAATTGTTAAATACGCTACAAGAATAAGCAATGCTATACTCCAAATAACTCGTATAGTTAAGTTAAATATTACCTTTTCTATTATCAATGAACTTAATGACACGAAGATTAGGGTTGGAATCCCTAATCTAAGCCATCTGATATCAATTGTCATATGTAGTTATTTGCTATTGGTTATTTAAACTTTTTGAGTGGCCCCTTCAAATAACACAGGTGTTACTACCATTACTTCGGCTTATTGGTCGTTTGGTAAATCGTCAGATAAATGTGACGGAAAAATGAAAAAATTTATATTTCTTCTTGGAAAAGTCAATGTAGTCCATCGTGTTACAATAGTGATTTGGCCCTTAGTGTATAATCGTTCTGGCCTTGGTAGGTTCTCCGGTGTGCCCTGGTCAGTCACCCTAAAGTTCCCGACGCTCCAGTGGCCCATCATTGAGATTTCAGAGTACTGCCCCCCTCACCATGCCATGCCATGCCTACCCAACAATAGGCCTAGCTCCCTCCAAACTGGCAAAGAACCTGGCCGCTTCATCCTGGGCTTCGGCTTCGGTGACCGGCCTTTCGTTGGCCCTGGCCTCTTGCTTTCGCTGCCATTCCTTCTCTTGGAATGTGGCGGCGTCGAGCTATTCCTTCTGGGTGGGTCCGTAATTTTCGGTCAGGATAATCCGGCGCTCGGTCATGGATTGACCGGCCCGGGACCTGGGCCAGTCGACCTCATCATAGCTCAATTGGCGTCCTTCGGCCTCATTGATACGCTGGTTGACTAAAACCTCGTTGAGAACGAGGTGGTTGCGTATTCCGGTCCGGTGGACCTACCGACGGCCTTCCTGGCTTCTTTACGCCGTGCGAATCCTGGGATGGGATATCCCGTGGGTCCTGTCGTCATCAAGCCCGGGGAGCTATTATCTGCACCTTCAGAAGATCGAAGGCGGCCTCGGTGGCCGGGAAGATCGCCCGGGCTTCCTTCAGCAGATCCCCGGTGTCCTTGTAGCGCTGGGAGAAGTGGGTGAGGTACAACTGACCGACGCTGGCCTCCTTGGCCAGCAAGGCAGCCTCGGCCGCGGTGGAATGGCCCGAGACCACGGCGTTCTCGCTCTTGTCGGTGGCAAAGGTGGCATCATGGACCAGTATCGTCGCGCCTTTGGCCAGCTCCCCGAGTCCGGGGCAGGGGCGACTGTCACCCGAATAGACCATGACCCTGGCGGGTCGCCTGGGTCCCATCACCTGCTCGGGCTCGATGGTCCGGCCCTCATGCTCCACCGGCTCGTAGTCCTGAAGCCGACCCCATAACGGCCCTCTGGGCAGGCCCAGCTTCAGGGCGGCGGTTTCGTTGAATTTGCCTGGTTTGGGTCGCTCTTCCAGACGGAAGGCCAGGGCCGTCACGGTGTGTTCCGCTGTCCCGGCGATGGCCCTCATGCCGTTCCCCAGATCCACGATAGCGCCCTCTTCGAGCTCCCTGATGTTGACCTCGAAGGTCATGAGACCATGACCGCCGGCCAGTAGTTGGTACAGCAATTTGGCCTCGCCCTCCGGGCAATAGACGGTCAGAGGCTTGACCCGCCGGTTCAGGGCCATGGACTGGAGCAGACCCGGCAGGCCGAAGATGTGATCACCATGAAGGTGACTGATGAAGATATGCCGGACCCGCTGTATCGACAGACCGGCCGACAGGATCTGTCGCTGGGTGCCCTCACCGCAATCGAAGAGGATCACCTGGCGCCCTGTGCGAATGGCTATCGCCGGCAGGCCGCGCTGGCGGGTCGGCACTGCCGAGCTGGTTCCCAGGAAAACGAGTTCCACGGTTGAATTCTCCTTGTTTTGCGTTCCAACCCCAGTTCACCGCTCGACTAACGACCCCGCCTACTCATCGGGCCATTCGGCCCGGACCGGCTCGGTCTCCTCGAGGGCTATCGCCTCGACCACATCCACCTGCTCCTCGGCCAGGGGTTCCAGCTCGAACTCCAGGCTCTCCAGGGAGCCGTCCTCGCCCAGGGGAGCGACCAGCACCTCCGGCTCCGACTCCGGCTCAACGAACGAGAGCCGTTCAGGGAAGAAGCGCAGGATGATGATATCGTCGAGATTGGCCACCCAGCGGTAGGGGATGACGACGTTGGCCGCCTCGGGCACCAGGGCTCCATTTGTCTCGGTCAGGTAGAGCCCGTCCACCCTGTGGGTGGTCAGCTCAAGGCTCACCTCGTGTACCGTGCCCAGATAGGTTCCCTGGTTGGTATAGACCTGCATGCCCGGCAGCCTGGTTGCTTCGTAATGCAAAGGACCCACCGTATGGCGAAAAAGCCCCCCCACTTTAGGGTTTGGTTGGCCAGCTTCCGATGAGATCCGGGTCAATGGTTCTGCACAAGCATTATAAAGCCACCCAGTATGGGCGCCACCCATGGGCAATATCCGTCCAACTTATATCAAACGTGTAGCCATCGAACTGGTCAAGAAATATCCCGACCATTTCCAGGCCGACTTTGACCATAACAAACGACAGGTGGCCGAGCTGACCGACCTGGAATCCACCAGTATGATCAACAGGGTCGCCGGCTATGTGACCCGCTTCAGGTCCTATTACGACGCGGTACCCACCGCCAGCCAGAACTGAACATGTACGATGTTGTCATCAGCGGGGCGGGCCCTGCCGGTTCCACGGCGGCCTACTACCTGGCCCGACAGGGTCACAGGGTCGCGCTGGTGGACCGTCACAGATTCCCGAGGGACAAGCCCTGCGGCGGCGGTCTATGTATCCATATCACCGATTTTGACCATGTGACCGAAAACTGGGATAGATTCCTCGAGGCCACCTGCAAGCGAGGCATGGTCTTCGGCAGCGACCTGGATGTCGTCGTGGATTATCCCCGGGATGAACCCTTCTTCTACAACATAAGGCGTAAGGACTTCGATCACGAGCTGGTCAAGTTCGCCACCGACGCCGGGGCCGAGCTCATCGAAGGCAACAAGACCTCGAAGTTCGAGGTGACCGACGAGGGTGTGACCGTCACCCTGCGGGACGGTACCGAGCTGAAGAGCAAGGTCATCATCGGCGCAGGTGGCACATTCGACATGGTGGCCCGCCGGATCCGTCATATCGAGGGCTTCCCCATGTGGGGTGACAAGGACCTGGCCACAGCCCTGGTCGCCGAGATCGAGGTGGGCGAGGAGTTCATGGACGAGGCCTACGGGCTCGAACGGATATCCATGGCCCATGTGAGGTTCCAGGACATCCCCGGATACGGCTGGTCATTTTCCAAGCGCTCCATCGTAAACATCGGTATCGGCTCGGATCGCCGGACCATCAAGCGATTCGGGGTCAATCCCCAGGAATACTTCGAAGCCTATGTAAAGGTCCTGAAGAAGCAGGGCTTCTATCCCAAGGACGCGCCGATCCCGAAGGCCAAGGGCTCCAACATACCGGTGGGCACCGGGATCAAGTGCAGTGTCGGTGACCGGATGATGGTCGTGGGCGACGCCGGGGGCTTTGTCTCTCCCCTTTCAGGCGAGGGCATCTACTATGCCATGGACTCGGGAAAGCTCGCTGCCGAGGCTCTGGGACCCCTTCTCGGCCCTGATAAGCTGACCAGGAGCGACCTGATGAGCTATCACAGGTCCTGGAAGCGCAAATGGGGCTGGGACCTCTGGTGTTTGAAGTTGGCCTGGAGGATACTGATGTTCATGCCCAACAAGCTGATCAGGTACGCTTCCTGGGACCAGCGTTCCAAGGAGCTGTTCACCGGCCTCTTTCTGGGCTCCCTGCCGGCCGCCAGGAACATGCCCAGGTTGGTGTTCCATATCGTCAAGGATTTCTTCAAATACGACATCTTCCAGTGGCACAGGCTGAAAAGAAAGAAGGAAAACGCCCGGTAGCCGAAGGTTGTCGTTTGCCGGTTATCCGGTTGTCGTTTGCCGGTTGTCATTTGTCATTTGCCGGTTGTTGATGAAGAAAGATCAAAGACCAGCTATATAGCCGGGCATACCATAGTGTTGTGAAATGCCATCAGGTAGGGCGGAACGTTACCATCGCCGTAAGGCCCCGGCAGCGACCGGACAACCAGCCCGGAGTAGGGCACACCGAGCAAGACCGGGGTCAGAATCTGGACCGGCAGGCCCGGGCAGGGCACCGATAACCATATCCTCCACCCGATCGGCGCTCATCGTTGGAACTATCGTGGGGCTGTTTATCGCGCTGTTGCTGTTCAAGCTGCTGTTCTCGGCCGACCCGGTCACCAACGTGAGGGTGAACATAGATCCAAACTCCGGTGTGGGACCCGATAACAACCTGACCTTCACTGTCGAGTGCAGCCGTTCATATCTTTCCCGCGACGACCGTTTTACAGGAAGCTTCTCCATCATCCATTCCAATATCTCGCTGCGCCGGGGAACCTTCGAGATCCCATCGGACGGCAAGGCGGCGGTGGCCCTGAACTTCACCGATTTCTACCTGGATAACGGACCCTACACCATCCGGGTCGAAGTGGAAGGCGCGAGGGGAAGCGATGTTATCGAGATATTCCGCACGGTCCATGGCCTTGATCCCGAGTTGATGGACCTGGGGAGTACCTTTCGCCTGGGCCTGGGCCTGAGGCCTACCGACGAACCCGATGACGAGCGGGTGATCCTCACCACCGGCCACGGTTCGGTCAGTTTCTTCTATGTCGAAAAGGGGAACGACACCGGTGATCCCGGTGACCGGGAACTGGTGGAATACCTGACCTTCGAACTCGATCAATACGACCTCCACTACCGCATCCAGTCCGACGGCACCATCGGCACCGATTTCATCGATGTCGCCTCGCACTATCTGACCGAGGATGACAATGGCAAGGCCAGACCGGCGGGCCATTACGCCGCCAGGGTCATCTTCCACAACACCTTCTCCCAGGACCCCAAGAGCTTTGACGACCCGGTGACCGCGATGACCGACTGGCTTCCGGTCTAATGGCTTTCAGGGTCGTACCTGAGAAGAAAACTTAAAAATCACGAAGGGTGGAAACGCGGGGAGGTCTGGAGAAACGAAGCAAAATCCTGAGGCTTCTCCAGTCCCCTTGCGTGAACGACCGAAGGAAGTGAACGCGGGGAGGTCTTTGGAGTGCGACAGATCAGCGGAGCACTCCGAAGTCCGACTGCATTTTCGCCAATAAGGCGAAAACGCGGGGAGGTCTTGGGACCACGCCGAATCAGTGAAGTGTGTCCCGAGATCCCTTGCGACGACGACCAAAGGGAGGAGGCGCGAGGAGGGGGATTCGAACCCCCGAGAGCCGAAGCTCACGGGATTAGCAATCCCGCGCCGTACCAGGCTGGGCCATCCCCGC
>CAYSUX010000152.1:0-7301 GCA_964434315.1 uncultured archaeon | reverse complement strand
ACATGGCTTCCCCGACCCTCAGCTTGCCCCAGAGCAGGGGGAAGGGCGGCCCGGCCGAGTAATGGATCTGGCCGATTGGGCGCTTTATCTCGCGCATGGCCTTCTCGGGGCAGAGATGATAGCAGGCCCCGCAGGCATGGCACAGCTCCTCGAAGACCAGGACCTTCTCGGGAAGGACCGCCATAGCGTTGAAAGCGCAGACCTGGGCGCAGAGACCGCAGTGGGTGCAGGCCTCCTCATTGACCCTCGGCACCGGTCGGTAAACCCAGTTACGTTTCCGGGTTTTTGATGTGGCTAGAAAGTGGTAGGCGTTGGGTTCCTCCACATCGAGATCCACCAGAAGGGGTCCCTCGGCCACAGCGGCCAGATTGACGGCCACCAGGGTCTTGCCTGTGCCGCCCTTTCCGCTGGCGATGGCCAGTTGCATGGTTATCACTCCGAAGATCGGTGACTTTGACGGCTAATGATGGTGATCCTTGCAGGCGTTGTCCATGGTGGCCAAAGGCAGCTTGCCCTGCAAAAAGAGCTCCAGGGACTGACGAACTGTGCTGTTGGCTCCCACGTAGACCTCGATCCCGAAGGATTCGAACATGGACACGGCCTTGGGACCCAGACCCGAACAGAGCATGATATTGACGCCCTCCCGGTGTAGGTGTTCCGGCGGCAGCCCGACGCCTCCCATATGCTGGGAGCGGTTGTCAACGACCCTCACCTTTTCGGTTTCGCTGTCATAGATTGTGTATGTAGGCGCCTGACCGAAATGGCCGCAGACCTGTCCGTTCAGACCCTGATGATCCATGGTTGGTACGCTTATCTGCATTTTCTCAACCTCCAATCGGTTATTTTATTTATCGCTTCCAAAAGATCGCGGGCTGCTTCGCCGATACTCCTCGAGGGCTTCCTCCACAGTTCCATCGGCCCCGGTAACAATGTCGATCTTCCCGGCCTCCAGAGCCTGTTGGGCTTTGGGACCCACTCGACCGGTCAGCACTACCTTGACGCCCCGGTCGATAATACTCTGGGCGGCCCGGATTCCGGCGCCGTGGGACTCAGTTCTGGAACAATTGGTGAAGACCGAGCCCTCACCTGTGGCCTCGTCGAAGAGAACAAAATAGGCGCAACGACCGAAACGCTGGTCCACCGGGCTGTTCAGTTTGGGTCCCGAAGCGGATATGGCGACTAACAATGCCTTGCCTCCCGGATCATAATCGCCGCCCCCTGGAAGGCTGGCGGTCATATCCTCTTGCGGCCCACCAGTCCCGGAACCCGCTGGTCCCATAGCCCCGGCCAAAGCCTCCGCCCCTGCCGTAGCCTCCGCCCCTGCCGTAGCCGCGACCGAAGCCTCGACCTGAATTTCGGCCAAAGCCTCGACCCCGGCCGCCTCCGCGACCCATGCCCATCGGCGGTACTTCGTCGTTGGCGTAGCCCGGTCCGGGAAAGCCGGAGCAGTAGCCGGCGGCCCTGCCGGTGCGTGGTCCTTCGCCCCAGGGGCCGGTTCGATCTCCCCTGGGCATTCAATCAGCCTCCTTTGTGGCGGCGGCGGCTTCTAAGCGCAGACCTTTCAGACGGCGACGCAGGGCTGTCAGTTCGTCTTCCAGGGTCATCTCTTCTTCCTCCAACATCTTTATCTCGTCCTCCTTGGACCAGGCCGGAGGAGGTCCCCAGGGACCGGGATAGCCCCGGCCGGGAGGGAGGTCCGGCCAATCCCGGGGTGGATGCCGGTGGGGAGGATACGGGTGAGGGGGGCCATAGCAACCCCTGCCTCTGAATCGCATACGGGAGTACATATTCTCAACTCTCATCATTTTCGCTATTGTCGATATTTTCGCTTCGTGACCGCAGAAGGTAGGTGCCGCCCTCGATCCGGATGGCTCTGCCGCTGACAAGGGCCTGGGCCACCTTGCGTCGAGCCTGCTTCAGGTCGTTCCACAGCGCTTTCCGGGAGACACCCATTCGCAGGGCGGCCTCGGTCTGCTGAAGACCTTCGAGGTCAACCAGACGAATGACCTCCAGCTCCTCGGGGGTCAGGATGATCGTTTCTACATCTTGGTGGGGGATTCCATAGGGACGAAAGTCGGTTATCTCGGGCAGGTACTCGATCCAGCGAGGACCGCGACACCTACCTCTGCGGCCACGAGGCATAAAGGAGCATATGCTACAAACTATATAAATATTTGGCGCATATGGTAATTATTATATAAAGAACCCTTGGTAACCGGCAAACCATATCATGTCGAGGCCTCAGTAGCTTCTACATTGGCCCGATGGAGCCATAGCGCGAAGATGCGGTAGATGGCATGGGCGAACTTGGTGAAAGGCAGCAGCAATAGCAGTTCCATCGACACCGCGATGTGGGAGAACAAAACCCACTGATACCAGCCGGGTTTGTTGGGCAGATAGATAAGTATCTCCACCATGAAACCCGATAGCACGGCAGCCAATAACAAACCCAGGAAGAGCCAGTCCGAGGGATGGGATTTGTAGGAGGAGTAGAAACGCTTTTGCAATCGGTTGACGATAGCGCCCATTACTCCATAAAGGAAGACCAAACCACCCACGGTCCCCAGCAGCCGCGATATGTGCCACAAGGGTACGGCCTCGCCATGGGTGGGGAAGAGCATGGCCGAGACGGTGGCCATCGACATGATTATGAAGCCCCAGACCATGGCCATGTGGACCACCCAGGGTTTGCGGTAGTCAGGAGAATCAAGCTCGTCGCACTGGGTGAAGCTCTTGTGCTTGAGGACCTCTTCAAAGACAGTATCGAACAGGGCCTTTATAAGCCGAATCTGAAACTGGATGAAACTCTCATTCTCCATCCGTTGTGGAGGGGCTTGGGTGGCGATGTTGCGATAGGCGTTGAGGATGCTCAACCCTCCTAGAATGGCTATAACAGCCATCACGCCCAGGCCCAGGATATGAACGAACTCTGATAATGCCGCCGGTAAGAACGTATCGTCTGCCGAGAACTGGGCATTCAGAGTGAACAAACCCACCAGAAACAGTGTGACGGTAAAGAGAACGGCAAAGAGGGGGTACTGATACATCAGCCGTGCGATACCGGTAACATCGTAGGAGGCGATGGCATAGCGGCGGGAAGCCATGACCAGTTCCGAGGGGTCGGCCTGGCGGGGGCATGTCTCGCTGCAATCACCGCAGTAGTAACACTTCCACATGTCCACCTTGCCCAGCAACCGGTTTTTGTTGCCCAGGTGGGCGGCCCGGATGATACCTCGCAGAAAGCTTCCCTTGTCGGTGGAAAGGGGACAGATGGCCGAGCAATTGCCGCAATTATTGCAGGCGGTTATATCCTCGGCGCCGTACTTTTGCAGTTCGGGAAGGAACTCAGGGTCAACTTGAAACGCCATCTTCAGTCCTCCATGGGCGCGTAGGTGAAACATTCGTAATCTTCTTTCGTGTAGGTGGCTTCCTGATACTTGACCATGGCCACAAGGTGCCAGAATACCTCCTGCTTGGGTAATCCGGTCTTGTCGGAGATCTCCTGGACCGTGGTCAATCCTTCGTCCAGGGCACCTCTGATGGTATCGATGATGGTCCGGTGTTGGGCCACCGAGTCGGGCAGGATGCAGTTCATGCACCTGAAGGCCTCTTCCCGGGCCTGTTCGGGAGTGTATCCGGTCACCACCTCGGTGAACGAATCACGCCGTTCTACGGGGATATGAGGTATCCTCACCTGCTCCTTGGTCAGGTTCACGACCCTCTCGACCATCACCTCGCCCTCGAAGGTGTCCTGCTCGGCCCGGCCCTCCTTGAGATCCCCGCCGCGACAGTAGCGGTCGATGGATTCAGCGGCCTTCTTACCTGCCAGCATGGCCCAGATGATGATGTCGGGGCCGGTGACGCAGTCGCCTCCGGCAAAGAGTCCGGGAACATTTGTCTCCAGCGTAACGGGGTCAGCCGACAAGGTGCCCCAGCGCGAGGTCTCCAGGCCTATCAGATCGCCCAATCCCTTCAGGTCCGGGGATTGGCCGATGGAGGGGATGATCTCGTCACATACTATCTTGAATTCGGAGCCCTTTACCGGAACGGGCCTGGGTCGCCCGCTCTTGTCGGGTTCACCCAGTTCCATCTTCTGGCACTCCAGGGCCTCCACCTTGCCCTCGCCGATGATCCTCTCGGGGGCTGCCAGCAGGCGGATCTCGATACCCTCCCGTTCGGCCTCCTCGATCTCCAGGTGGTCGGCTGGCATCTCCTCCCGGGTCCGGCGATAGACTATGGTGACCTCCGACCCAAGGCGCTTGGCGGTGCGGGCAACGTCGATGGCCGAGTTGCCGCCGCCGATGACCAGGACCCTGCGGCCCCGCTCGACCTTCTCGCCCTGGTTCTTCTTGCGCAAAAACTCGACTCCGCCCCTGACCCCGGGCATCTCCTCCCCGTCGATACCCAGACGCCGCTCGATGTGAGCGCCGATGCCGATGAAGACGGCCTGGTACGAGCTCTGAAGCTCGCTCAGGGAAAGGGCCTCGCCGATGCGGGTGTTGAGCCGGAACTCCACCCCGAGGCTCCGGATCCGTTGTATCTCATCTTCAAGGATGTCGGGGGGCAACCTGAAGTCGGGGATGCCCACGCGCATCATGCCGCCGACCACCGGCAGGGCCTCGAAGATGGTGACCTGGTAGCCCTTCTGCCGCAACTTGTAGGCGCACATCAGGCCAGCCGGTCCCGAACCGATGATGGCGATCCTCTCGTGTCGTTCCACCGTGGGCTTTGACAGGGTGTAATCGGGTACGGTATCGATGACGAATCGTTTCAGGCCGGGAAGATTGATACACTCGTCCAGCTCACCGCGGGTACAGGTCGTTGTACAGGGGTGGGCGCAGACCCGGCCGCAGATGGCCGGTAAGGGGTTATCCTCCAGTATGATGCGAGCCGCTTCGTCGAACTTGCCGGCCGCGATGCTCTTCACATAACCCTGGGCGTCCTGATGGATGGGACAGGAGGCCTGGCAGGGTGGCATTTTAACTTCCGTCATCAGATAGCCTCCTGTTCCTGAGCCAGCATCAAAGAAACCATCTTCTTGTACTGGGGAATGGTCCAGCCCTGGATGTTGATGGCGTTGTTGGGGCAGACCGCCACGCACATTCCGCAACCGTTGCACAGGGTGGCGTTGATGGTCGCCCTACCCTCCTGGAGGCTGATGGCTTCCACCGCCGAACATTCGGCCACACAGAGACCGGTGCCGTTGCAGAGTTCGGCATCGACACTGGCGATGTAGGGGTTGAGTTCCACGTATTCCCTGGACAGGATGTTCATGGATTTGGCGGCAGCGGCCGAAGCGGCCGAAGTGGTCTCAGAGATATCCATGGGGCCCTGGCAGGTCCCGGCGATCATGATGCCCTCGACGGCCAGTTCCACAGGTCGTAGTTTGGGGTGGACCTCCTGCAGGAAGCGGTCGGCGCCCAGTGATATCTTGAACATATCGGTCAGGTCGCTCACCTCCCCTGGCATCATTCCAACAGACAGGACCACCAGATCGACATCCAGCTCCAGCTCTTCGCCGTCGGTAAGCTGATCCTTGACGGTAATGGAGACCGGGTGTCGGCCCTGGGAGGCCTTCACGCTGGCAGGCTCGCCTGCATCATATCGCAGGAAGAGGACCCGGTTCTTGGAAGCCTGGGTGTAATATTGCTCATGGCCGCGGCCGTAGGTGCGAATATCCTGATAGAGATCGAAGAGATGCAGGTCAGGGTAGCGTTCCTTCAGCTCGTTGGCCGCCTGCAGGGTGGCCGTACAGCATGAGCGCGAGCAGTAATCGTTGACCTTACCGTCAGGCTGGGGCTCGTTCACGCCCTCCATCTGGCGGCTGCCCACGCAATGGATGAAGGCTACAGAGCCGACGGAATGGCCGTTGACCTCAAGCTTACCGCCGGTGGGGCCGTCCGGGGCCATCAGGCGCAGAAGCTGGGGCAGGGTGATGACCTCCGGGAGCTGACCGTAACCATACTCGCCGACATGGGGCTGGTAGGGGTCGAAGCCGGTGGCCAAAACTAGGGTCCCGCCTCGCGCCTTGAACACCTCGGTGGTGCGCTCAAGGTCGAACCCCTCGCCCTTCAGCTTTCCGGCCAGGGCCTTATCGAAGTTGTCCCAATCAACAGCCGGGATAGATGGCCAGCAACCCTCGTAGGGCATCCAGACGGCACGGCGTTTCGATAAGCCGTGGTCGAAGTCGTCGGGGATGTCTTGCGGTAGCTCGCCGATTGCCTGATCGAGTTCGGCCAGGGAGTATGTTCGATCACAACCCCTTGCGACCTTCTCGATGGTAACGTGATAATCACCCAGTGAGCCACCGCCCTCGATGACCCTGGAATTGCAGTGGATGGCGATATTGGGGTCGCCGGTGACCTTGCCAATGAGCTCGGCCAGCAGCTCCCGGGCGTTCTCCTGGGTGGGGAAGACCTTGTCGAGCTGGGCCATCCTCCCGCCCAGGAAAGGGCTCTTTTCCACCAGAACGACCTTCAGACCCCGCTTGGACAGGTCGCGGGCGGCTCGCAGGCCGGCCACGCCTCCGCCGATGACGATACCGGCTGGCACGGTCTTGACCCGGATGGGTTCTAGAGGTTCCAGCAGTCCGGCCTTGCCGGCAGCGGCGGCCACCAGATTCCGGGCTTTGTTGGTCGCGGCCTCCTTGTCATGAGTATGGGTCCAGGAGACCTGTTCGCGGATGTTGGCCTGTTCCAGCATGTAAGGATTGTGGCCAGCCCGTACGATTGCGCCACGATAGGTCCCCTCATGAAGACTGGGAGTGCAAGAGGCAACCACGACACTATCGACCTTGCCACTGCGCAGGTCCTCTTCGATGAGTCCCTGTCCGTCGGCCGAGCACATGAACATGTTGCAATGAGCCACCTCCACCCCTTCGAGGTCTTCCACATACTTTCGTACTTCCTCGACATCCACGATGTCTGAGATGTTGCCACCGCAGTGGCAGATGTAAACGCCAACGCGCTTCTTTTCCTGTGTCATCGGGTCACCTCCGGCTTCACCAGGTTCTGGAGGTAGGCGCTGGCCTGCATTGCCGCCGCGCTGCCCTCCACGATGGAATCGACGATGTCCTTGGGTCCCACCGCCGTTCCGGCCACGAAGATACCCTCCTGGGAGGTGCGGGTGGGCGAGAGCTTCGGTTCGGTACTGGCGATGAAACCATCCTCACCCACTTCCAGGTTCAAAGGGTCGTTCTCGGGCCGCTTGGCCACCATACCCAAAGACAGGACACAGAGGTCGTGCTCGAACTCCCGCACCCCACCAAATTCTCCGATCTGTTCCACTCTGACCTTGACATT
>CAYSUX010000151.1:0-7341 GCA_964434315.1 uncultured archaeon | reverse complement strand
AAGAGCTTCTCACCCATGTCGGCGAAATGGTACTCACCGAAGTCGCCGTCACCCCGGAGCTCCACATCGATCCAGCCCGAGGCGTTGCCGCTGCTGGTGACCTCAATGGTCCATTCCCCGGGGATGATATCGAAATAGAGGTTCTCAGAAATGTAATTTTCATCGTCATATTCGAATGATGTGACCTGATCGTCGGGATCGGTGATGTTCACATATAGCCGGTCTTCGGTGTTCCAGTTCCCCCAGAGTTCGATACTGAAGGAGGAGAGCCATTGGGCGTCGGTCACATCGAAGTACTCGATCTGATGGTCAGTCTGATCGAAAGAGAACTCGAACCAGTCCTCACTTACACCGTTCATGTAGAGGTCCAGGGCCTCAACATCCTCCTGGACCCGCTCCAGGTCTTCGGAGTTGTCGATGAGCTCCTCCACGCTCTCGGTGATATTCTCCAGGGTCGAGTTGAAGGCCTCCAACACATCCTTCAAGCTTGACTCATTGAGAGCGGCCAGCCAGTCGTCGAACTCCGGCAGGTCGGTGAAGTTCTCCATCTCGGGATCATCGGTCTCGGAGGCCCAGTGGATGACATCCTGTATCTCGGAGTTGTCCAGAATGAGGTCCTCGCCATCGGCGAACTCCTTGATGGCCTCGGCCAGGTTCTCGATCTCCTCGGTCTCGGTCATCAGCAGGAAGGATTCCAGAGCTTCCTGGGTGTTGATGAAGATATCATCGTGAGCGGCCAGGCTGTCCAGGGCGGCTTTGAGATCGGTGTACTCCTCGGTGGCCTGGAGGGCCTCGTAGGCCGAGATGATATCCTCGGTGTTCTCCAGTTGCTCGATATGGGAGAAGATGTACTCGTCATCGTCGAAGCTGGCGATGTAGATGACCGCGTCGTAGATATTGTCGGACAGGCCGTCGTTCAGGTAGTTGCGATCAGGTGCCAGAAAGAAGTCCTTGAAATTGAAACCCGCGTCCTCGAGCACCTCGTAATCATCGGACAGGAAGAAATCGACGATGGCCTCGGCCAGATTGGCGGGGTCGATGGTATCGACATTGGTCTTGCCTGCCAACATCAGGTCGTCCCATTCCTGCCTGTCGGTGGCGTCATCGACCACTCCGGGAACCCCGCCATGGCTGTTCAGGGTGTCGTTGAAGTCACCCAGATGACCGAAGACATCGTCGATGGTATCCTGCAGGTCGCCATCCCTGAAGGCCACGATGGAATCCTGGACCGGCTGGATCCGCTCTTCCAGAAAGGATTCGAAGTGAGCGGTGGGATCGTCCACGACCGTGGTACCACCGTCCACGGCCTCGACCTTGACGCCGTAGACCCCTCCGGCCCCGTCTATGGGGATGGTGAACTCGCCGACCCAGTAGGTCTCGTCGTAGAGCTTGCCTTCGCCATACTCGAGTTCCACGGTGTCCACCAGCTCCCTATCGAACTCGGGCAACCGGTAATGGTTGAGCGGGTCCAGCAGGGCCATGTCATAGGCGTAGACATAGGCTGTCACCTCGACCCCCGAATTGTAGGATGTCTCGGCATAGATCTCGACAGTCTCGCCGCTATGGTCGTACTTGGCCGGTATCCAGCCATCGACGGTGAGTTCCTCACCGGAGGCATTACCGGAAAGCCCGAGTCCAAACACGATGGCCACTGCCAGAAAGGCAAGGCCCAGGATAGCACAGGTATTCCATTTTGTCACGTTTTCACCCGACCGCATTGGAAGATATATGATGTGTTAGATTGTGTTCTATATAAGATTCTCTATCGGGCATAAAAAAATAAGAAAAAATACCTGAAAATACCTGAATATGGAAGAAAGAGAGAAAGAGGGGCTCGCCAGGGAAAAATGGAAAATTGAAAAAAATAGATAACTATAAATATAAGTTCCGATAAAATAGGAACTATGGTCTTGACCTACTATGACGCCGCTACCCTGCTCTTCGGCTCGAAAGAATTCACCACCCGGGAGTTCGCCGCCCGTACCGGCAATTTCTCGGCAGCCAAGGTACTCTCCCATCTCAAGTCCCGCGGCCTGGTGGAGCGGGTCGGACGGGGCCGGTATCGCTGCCTGAGCCCGGAGGAGAGACCGGACCTGAGGGCGGCCGACCATATCCGCGTGCGCAGGCTCATCCTGGAGGCGCCGCTACGGAAGGCCTGGGCCGGCCCCTCGGCGGTGGAGGTGTGGACCGATGGCGGATATAGGGTCTCGCCGTCAATAGTTGTCAATTTGTTCCATCTGGCAATTCCCAGTTCAGCCACAGGAGCCTGGAAGGATTACCTGAAACATCATAGCCTCTCTCTTTGGCCCGGTAAGAGGCTGGGGGCGAAAGTGAAGCTTATTCCACGGGATGACTGGGATAGTATCGAGGAGGTCGAGGGGGAACCTGTGATATCGAGGGAAGAGACTATGAACATGATCCTTGAACACCCAACAATCTACGGGGGAGCCGATGAGTGGATGATCGACTGATCCCGAAAACGCCTTGAGCTTGGCAGTCCCAACTGGAAACGCAACCAGGTGGCCTGGAATAAGTTCATGGGCATGGTGAGGCGGTGCTTGCCTGAGGGATTTGATCAGGGCGCATCGATTCTTTCGTAAGATGGGGATGGAATAAAATGCCCTTCGATACCCACCCCACCGCGCACCCGTCCTTCCGGGATTCGGTGGTCCCGGTGTATCCGCGACGCCCGGGCTCATCGATTTTACATCGGCCATCCCGTCGGCCATTGGCTCCCTGGCTAGTCAGGTTCCTTTCGAAAGTTCAGGCAGTAGTGGTGGAAGGTGTTGGATACCCAGGCATAGCGGTAGCCATAGGGGGCCAGCTTCTGGTTATCCTGACACCAGATGCGCTCATCCTTCAGGATGTAGATCTCCCCCAGGCGACGGCCCAGGTCCCAGGCCAGGGGATACATACGCGGTCCTTTCTTGACGTTCTTGACCACCACGGTCAGGTAAGCTCCCGGCCTGAGCACCTTGAACACCCGGGAGTAGATGTCCACCAGAGAGTCAACGAACTCCTCGTAATCCTTTATATTGCCCACGTCCAAAAGGTCATCCGAGTAATCCACATCCAGACCGTTGGCCGCACGCTCCTTCTGGGTCTCGAAACCGGGGGCCTTGAGCATATCCCAGTAGGGAGGCGAGGTAAGGCAGTAATCAATGGGGGGCAGGCCCAGCTCTTCTATCTGTGTGGCGTCATGAACATGGACCCTGGCCATCAGATCGTCCATCTCGGGATGGTACTGCTTCAGGCCTCCCACTCTCTGACTGGCGATGGCTGCGTACTTCTCCTGAAGCTCCAGGCCGATAGCCGACCTGCCCGCCTGAAGGGCTCCGATAAGCGTGGAACCGGTGCCGGCCATGGGGTCCAGGACCAGTTGGCCGGGTTTGGTGAAGAAACTGACGAACTCCTCCACCAGCTCTTCCGGGAACTTGGCAGGATGGAGTAGCACATCCTCGTCCCTGGGTCTGGGATTGAGCGTGAACCAGGATTTCTGGAATCTGAGCCATTCGGTGGAGGTGCGATCGTTGAGCCGGTTGTCCAGATGGTAGCGACCGGGCCGTTCCGGCAGGGTCACGCTTTTCCGGTCATCTAGTAACCTGGCATCAGGGGATAGCCATTCTGGAAGGGAGCGGGGCACGCTCTCCCATTATTCCATCTCTTATGGGTTGAACGGTGCGATTATTAATCCTGATTGTCACGCCATGCCGGCATGTAGTTCATCAGCGACTCGCTCTTGGAGATGGCCTTCTCGATGGGGATATCCTCCCTTTTGACCCAGAAGGCGGCCATTCCGTTCCGGACGGTGGTATAGGGCTTCAGCTTTCCGGCCTCGTCGGTGCAGAAGACACAGTAGATATTGTCGGGTATCCGACCCCCACGCTGGTCCACCTCGTTCATGGGCATACCGCACGATTGGCACAAATGGACCATCAGGGTAGTAGAGGGAGCCTGCACACACTCACCGGAACCCCCAGGGGGAATGCCCTACAAAACCCTTGGCGCCCGTTCTTGTGCCTTGTTGATATCTCGATATTTAAAGGTTAAAAGCAAACCCCAAAAAGCGGGCTCCGGAAGACCCGGCCCGGCAAAGACTATCCGCAGGTCAGTTCCCTGACCACAGCCTGACCGAACCGGGAACAGCCGGTGGAGCCCCCCAGATCGGGGGTCAAACCGTCGCCCCTGGCCAATATCGCCAAAAGGGCCTCCTCGATGGCCCTGGCAGCCCCGGCGGCATCCCTGTCATCCCTGGCGGTTGCCCAGTGGTCCAGCATCATCGCCACCGAGAGGATCATGGCGGTGGGATTGGCGGTATCCTGCCCCGCCTGGTCAGGGGCCGAGCCATGGACCGGCTCGAACAACGCGTGAGCCTGGCCCAGGTTCGCCGAAGCGGCCAGGCCCATGCCGCCCTGGAGCACCGCGGCCAGGTCGGTGGCGATATCGCCGAACAGGTTCGTGGTCACCACCACATCGTATCGCTCGGGCTCGCGCATCAGGCTCTGACAGAAGGCGTCGATGTAGGCATGGTCCTGCTCGATATCGGGATATTCTAGACCCACCCGGTCGAAGCAGGAGCGAAAGAGCCGGCAACCGGCCAGGACATTGGACTTATCGACGCAGGTGACCTTGGACCGAGCGCGATGGTGAGCCAGCTCGAAAGCGTAGCGAGCGATCCTCTCGGACCCCCTGGTGGTTATGAGTCTCTCGTCGACGACCCTGTCGGTGCGGTTCGCCCTGCCTTCCCCGGTTGCCCTGGTTGCCAGGCCCGGTTCACAGGTGTGGGCATAGAGTCCCTCGGTATTCTCACGAACGATGACCAGATCGACATCCCCGGGAGTCCACAGTGTCTCGAAATTCCCCGAGAACCGATGTTTCACACCCGGGAGAAGCCTGACCGGCCGGACATTGGCATAGAGGTCCAGTCCAAAGCGCAGGCCGAAGATGACTCCGTGACCGGCGTTGAAGCCAGTGGGTAGCGTGACTCCGGGCCAGCCCATTGCCCCCAGCAGGATAGCGTCGGACCAGTCGCGGCATAGCTCGAAGGTGCCTGAGGGCCACTCCTCTCCGGTTTCTTGATAGTATCGGCCGCCACAGGGGAACTCCCGGATATCCAGGGCGATGCCGAACCGGTCGGCGACTGCCTCCAGCACAGCCCGCCCCTGGGCCATCACCTCGCGTCCGATGCCGTCGCCGGGAAGGATGACCAGGTTGTAGGTCATGGTTCAAACGATGATGGGAGGGTGGTCAATAACCCTATTGTGCTTTTGGGCGTCTCATGAAAGGATCCCATCGATCGATGCGGGCAATTGACTCTTGAACGTGGTTTGGAATATGTTTTTCATCTGAACCCGTGATAAATCGGACCGTGAACTTCACGGCCACCGCGAGTGATAATGACGGGACCATCGTGGGTTTTCAATGGGACCTAGGATGAAGAATCGACCGATAATCGACCGATAATCGACCGACGACGGCGATGGGCTCGGGAGGATTTACATCAATGCCGAGCAGTATTTCGGGCAGGCGCCGAAGGCGGCCTGGGAGTTTCACATCGGCGGTTATCAGGTCTGCCGCAAATGGCTCAAGGACCGTCAGGGGTGAGCCCTCAATGAGGCCGATCTCAACCACTACCAGTCGGTGGTGGTGGCCCTCAAGGAGACGATCCGATTGATGGCTGATGTGGATGAGGTAATACCGGGGTGGAATTAGAAGAGTGAAGAGTGAAAAGAAACCAAGTGCATCAATCTCCATTTGAAATGATTGAAACCTTCTCGGGCTCGTAAGGCCTCCGGTTCTGCTTGCCGCAAAGCTGGCAATGAACCGTCAGCTTCCCTCGCCTCAGCCTGACCCTGGCAGTTCGCCCGGGCCAGAGAAAGGCGTAGCAGTGGCGACACTGGCGCAGCTTCTGCTCCGGGGAAAGCCGCAGGTTGTAGCGCATCCCGATGAGCCTGGCCAGCCGCACCGCCCGATGGGCCAGTTCCAGATCGCCAGCCTCCTTCCTGCCGGCCTCCTGATGGGCCAGCTCGAAGAGGTAGTCCATCCTCTCCCTGGCGACGGCCAGTATGGCCTTGGTGCGGCGGCGGGAGGGGCTGCGGCGCGCCATCGGTCCTTTATGGCGTGGGGGCCGCAAAAGGATTTGGGGTCCTGGGTCCTGTAGACGGAACCTCAAGGTGATTCAACCATCACCCTGGACCGGTTCCTCGACCAACGGGCCAGTTTCATCCGCCTCGACGATGGAGTTACCGGGCTGGGCGATGAAACAGGCCATTATCAGGGAGGTCACCATCAGCATGGCGGCCACCCGAAAGGGGGCGGCATAGCCCATGGCTTCCCAGAAGAGCGCCCCCATGAAAGGGCCCACCATCCGACCCATGGCGGCGATGGAATGGCCCAGACCCAGAGCCGCCCCCTGTTGCCTGCGGCCGGCGGTCTGGGAGAGCAGGGCGTTGAGGGTGGGCAGCACCAGGCCGTTGCCTACCGAAAAGAGGGTGGTTGCCACGATGAAGATCAACAAGGAGGCGGACTCGGGTATCAGGGCCAGACCCAGGACCATGAGAGCCATACCGATGCGAGCCACGGTCGTTTCCTTCCACAGGACCACCATGGGCCCCACGAACTTGCCCTGTATCAGGATGGATATCAGTCCCATGTAGGCGAAAAGCAGGCCGCTGGTGGAGACTCCCACATCCAGATTCTCCTTGGCATACTCCACATAGGTGCCGAAGATGGTGGAGAAGGCCAGGATGTAGACCCCGAAGGTAGCCAGCACCAGGCC
The DNA here is from genome assembly GCA_964434315.1 of uncultured archaeon. Taxonomy (GTDB): domain Archaea; phylum Thermoplasmatota; class Poseidoniia; order MGIII; family CAYLMJ01; genus CAYLMJ01. Next base: position 563 of record CAYSUX010000151.1, on the reverse strand, counting down.
GGTAATAGGCTGTTTGAGGAAGGCGACGGTCTGGGCGAGGCCTTCGCTGAAGGGGCGCTTCTCCTGGCGTTGACTGGGAGGTAGCGACTCGGGTAGCCAGCGTGAGGCCCAGGCCAGGTTGACCCCGCTGAGTATGGCCGCCAGGAAGGCCGGGACCCAGAGACCCCACTGTCCCAGCAGCCCGCCGATGGCCGGCCCGATGACAAAACCCAGACCGAAGGCGGCGCCCAGTTGCCCCATGCCCCGGGCCCTCTGGCTGGGAGGGGTGATGTCGGCGATATAGGCGGTGGCGGCGGCCAGGTTGGCGTTGGCGGCCCCCTGAAGGAAGCGGGAGGCGACGAGGATCCAGAAGAGCAGGGTCATGTTGCCGGTCAATCCCATGGCTGGATCGGCCATACCGAACAGGTAGAAGCTGCCGGCACTGCCTGCCAGGCCGAAGAGGATGACCGGCCTGCGGCCCCAGCGGTCCGATACACGACCCCATATCGGCAGAAAGATGAACTGGGCCACAGAATAGGATGAAAGGAGTAGCCCCACCTGTAGAATGCCCCCCCCCAGCTCGT